>JAHJKL010000048.1 GCA_018822365.1 Candidatus Margulisiibacteriota bacterium | reverse complement strand
TATGCCGGTAATAGAGCTTGTTGATGTAATCCTGGTCAGCCTGCTGGCTGGTTTCCTGCGCGACGGCGAGCGAAGCGGCAAAGAGGACCAGCAAAGAACCGATAATTAGTTTTTTCATAATAGATATATTATAGAATATAAATTGAGTTGTTTCCACTTTCCAAGCGGCTCTTTTTTACCCGCGACTGAACCTGCTTGTTGAGGGGGGGAGGTCAGGGGGAACTCCGGTTTCTTTAGTTTTATCCTTACCCGTATTTTAGTTTTTGTTCTCTTTTGTTTCTTCCCCATTTCTTTGACAGCAAAGAAATGGGGGAAAGAAACTGCTTAAGGGGATACCCCTTAAGAATCCCCGGCCTTCAAAATGCCCCCGCAACAACCTGATCTTAGTAGGGTTGTTGCTAACCCCGCCCCAGCAAGGAACCCCTTTGAAGGCCACATTTAATCGTATGAAACAACCCGTTAATAAATTTAGAGTGGGCGTATAACAGGTAATCTGATATAATAACTATGTTGATTTCCCGCTATTAAATAAGTGGGCCCGTGGTGTAGCCTGGTTTAACATGCCTGCCTGTCACGTCCCGCCTATGGCGGGATCCCGATTATTCCATAATTATTTTATTGTTTAATAATGTGAATCGGGACAGGAGATCGAGGGTTCTCCCGTCGGACATTAAAATATGATGATGTGAAACCGACGGGATCCCGACTGTTCCACAATTATTTTAAAATAATGTGAGTCGGGAAAATCCCAAACTATCATCCTTTATGAGCTGTTTTTTATCATGTTTTTTATGTATATCCTAAGAAGTAAAAAGAATGGCAAGTATTATGTTGGGGCTACGCATTGTCTTGAGAAGCGATTAAGACAACATAATGCCGGTAAGATAAGAAGCACAAAGGGGCTTATTCCGCTTGAAATTGTCTATTCAGAGAGTTATACGACAAATAGTGAGGCCAGAAAACGTGAATCTTGCCTGAAAAGGAGAAAAAGCCGCAAATTCATAGAATCATTAATAACAACTAAGAACTACATTTAACAATTAACCGTTATTTTATCTGTCTTCCCAATAATTTTCATATCTGTTATAATAATCAGGTTGATTTCCCGCTATTAAATAAGTGGGCCCGTGGTGTAGCCTGGTTTAACATGCCTGCCTGTCACGCAGGAGATCGAGGGTTCAAATCCCTTCGGGCCCGCCACTTATTTTTATTTCCACCAACAACATAGTTCCCCTAGATGCTTTTTGATCGTTTTCAGTTGGTGGGTCATGTCTTCAAGCCGACCGGTCTATTGGGAAGCCATAAGTTCCGATGGCGATGGCGGGGAAGGCTAGGCTTTTAAAGCCGTTCTCTTGGGCCAGCTTAAATTAATTAAGATAGCAACCGGTTAGGATCGCTTCGTCCCTCCCTTCTTTCCACCCAAAAATGGGTCCCACTCCGCCCCCACACAGGAGAGTCTTGTTAGCGGCGTTGACGATGACATCAACTGACAGCGTGGTAATGTCGCCCTGGATCAGCTCAATGGGCATATGGGGATTTATAGAATTGGGGAGGCTGGGATCAGGCTGAAAAGAGATAATATTTAAATTATAAAGCCAAAAATCACTATATAGATATTGAAATTTAGGCTAAATAGTGGGGATAATGAGGGGAGGCAAGGCTTAAGCATATGTTGTCAAAAAAGTATCCCAGTAATTGGGAAGAAATACGCGCCAAAGTTAAAAATAGAGACCAGCATGCTTGCCAAAAATGCGGTGAAAAAAGCCTGCTGTATGTTCATCATATAATCCCTATTTCAGAAAGCGGATCTCACGAGTTATCAAACTTAATTACGCTTTGTAATAAATGTCATTGTCTTATCCACCCCCAGGTCCAGGCCACTCTTGGTCAACGATTCTTTCGCTTCCTTAACAGGAAGATCCGGCGCTTCCTTGGGCACATAGGTCTGATTGATAATAAGTTTTCTGATCTTTACTACCTTTTAAGCTATTTTGGCTACAGCGATTTTAAAATAGGCCAAAAGGAAACGATCGAAAGCCTACTAAAAGGCAAGGATACAATGCTCGTCATGCCCACCTCGGCAGGGAAATCACTTTGTTTCCAGTTGCCTGCCCTGGGATATCAAACAGGGATCGTGCTGGTGTTTTCTCCCCTCAAAAGTTTAATGCATGATCAGGTGACTTCCCTGATCAGAAAGAATATACCGGCTACTTATATCAACAGCGATCTCAGTAAGGAAGAAAGAGAAAAAAGACTGGCTATGGTCGCGGCAGGGTATTTTAAACTGCTTTACATCGCGCCGGAGCGCTTGTCGGAGGAATTCATTGAACAATTGCGAATGATCAAGATCAATTTGATCGTTGTCGACGAGGCGCACTGTGTCAAGGAATGGCTGGGCTTCAGGCCAAGTTATTCCAAAATAGCTAAAGTTCGGCAAGCCCTGGGGCCGATCCCCATCCTGGCGATCACCGCTTCCGCGAACAAGCTCATGCAGGCGGAGATAAGGGATAAACTGGTCATGAGCAAGCCCAATACGTTCATCAAGGGGTTTAATCGAAAGAACATCTATTATCGAGTCAATCGCTATCGCCATGAGACGGACAAGCAGGCCGCGTTAGTAGAATATATTATTGCGCGAAACGGCAAAAAGGGGATAATTTATTGTGCCTGGCAAAAAACCGTCCATGAGGTTCGCGCATTGTTAAAAAGCCGCGGGATCGAGAGTGTCAAATATGTTGGAAAAATGGGCGCGAAACAGAATAACCAAAACTATGATGCGATTTACGGCACGAAAACCGTAATGGTTGCCACCAAGGCGTTCGGTATGGGGATAGACATCCAGGATATTGACTATATTGTTAATTACGATCTGCCGGAGTCGATAAATTGTTATTATCAGGAAAGCGGCCGGGCAGGTAGGAATGGTGCCGAGGTTGAGAGTGTAATATTGTATGACCAGGGTAATGAAAGCAAGCAGGTCTATCTAATCGGAAAAAGCGTTAATATTGCCGATATTAAGCGAGTTTATAGTTCCGCAGTAGGATGTTCGATCGATGGGTTAGCCAATGATAAGGAAATTGAAAAGTGCTATGCCCATGACCAGTATGAGCGAGAGAAGTATAAGATTGCCAGAGAGTTGTTGTGCGAAAGGGGTTATGTGTCGTTTGATCAGAGCGACGGGACAATACGAGCGATCAAGTCGGATAAAAACCTTTATAACGATTACCGGGATCTGGGGCAAGCGGAAAAAATGAGATATGACGAGCTGGCTAAATTGGTCGAGTATGTAAGTACGAAAGAATGCCGCCGGCAGTTCTTGCTTTCATATTACGGGGACGTCACTATTTTAAACGGAGTAACGGATGGGATCGGTCGGTTAATTGTTCGTCTCATCGACGGGTTTAAACACCTGGTACGCGCGCTAAGAAAGGGTTTTGACCAGGCGAATCTTGTTGCTCTTCCGGTAGCACCGAAGTGTTGTGATAATTGCTGCAGAAATATTTGCATAAAACAAGCTTTAAATAATAGACGCCCTGGCGGCAGAGAGAGCAAGCCTAGCCCCTCCCATCTCCTAGCCCTTGACTAAAATCTGCTCGGTTCGTCAAGCTGTTTTTTTTGCTCGCCGGACCTGGATGCCAGGCCGACCGAAATGTACCGCTCAACTATGGAAACGTGGATCCAGTCCTGCCCGGCCTGCGGCTATTGCAGCCCGGATATATCTAAAGCGACCTGCCGCCTGGGTCTGCGATTATGCCCGCGCCAAGCCCGGAGCGATCGAGTGCCGCTTGAAAGCCGCCGCTTTATTTCAAAAAGCCAAAGAAAACGGCCAGGATTTGGGTGAGCAGGCTGGGGTAGCGGAGGCGGTGATAACCGATCTGTTAAGGCGCGCAGGTAAATTAAAATTAGGCCAAAAAAGTCTGTGTTGAAGGCATGAGCCAAAATCCGGACAAAACAGTTTCGGCCGTTTTACGCGTTCAAAAAAGATTAATTGCCGGCTCGGATGTCGCTTGCTATACGATCAAAAATGCAAAAGCTACTGTGCCTGGACCGCGGTTATCGCGATAACATTGAGGATGTCTTCTACACTGCAACCCCGGGAAAGATCGTTGACCGGTTTCGCTTCCCCCTGCAAAATTGGCCCGAAAGCCTGGGCTTTAGCCAACCGCTGGGTTAGTTTATAACCGATATTACCTGCATCAAGATCAGGGAAAATAAGAACATTAGCCCGACCGGCGACGATGCTCCCCGGCGCTTTACGGGAGCCGATCTCCGGGACAATAGCGGCGTCGAGCTGAAGCTCTCCATCAAGGAGAAGGTTGGGCTTTTTTTCTTTGGCGATCTTAGTCGCGTTTATGACCTTATCGACGTCCGGATGGACCGCCGAAGTTTTGGTCGAAAAAGAGAGCATGGCGACCCGTGGTTCGCGGCCGACGAGCTTCACAAACTGGTCGGCGGTTTGGATGGCGATATCGGCCAGCTGTTCCGCGGTCGGGTTGGGGACGACGCCGCAGTCGGCGTAAAAAAGGATCCCTTCCTCGCCAAAGGTCTTGTCCGGCAGGATCATCACAAAATAGCTGGAGATGATCGATTGTCCGGTCCCTTTGCCGATACAGTCGATCGTCGCCCGGAGAGTGTCGGCGGTGGTGTGGGTCGCGCCGGAAACCATGCCGTCGGCTTCCCCCTGGTCGACCAGCATTGCTCCGAAATATGGAAAGTCCCTGGTCAGAAGCTGGCGCGCTTTTTCGATCGTCATTCCTTTGGCGGCCCGTTTGTCTTTTAATACCTGGATGTATTTATCAAGTTTGGGATGCTCGAGCGGATTGACGATGGTCATGCCGGAGAGGTCGACGTCGCCGGCGCCGGGGGTCTTTTTGATCTTGTCGGCTTCGCCGATCAAGATAATTTTAGCGATCTTGCTTTTAACGGCGAGTTCGGCCGCTTTCAGGGTCCGGGCGTCTTCGGTTTCGGGGAGGACTATCGTTTTATTGAGGCGCTTGGCTTTGTTCCAGATCTCGGCGATTAAGTCCATGATTTTTTTATTTTACCACAAGCGCATACTTCCGGCTACCCAGGCCGATCTTCTCGGCGTGAGAGAGCTGGATGCCCCAGTCGACGGCTGGCCAGAGAGCGCGGAACTTATCGTTGCCGGCCGCTTTGTTGACCAGGTCCACGCAGGCCTGGTCGAGGGCGACCGGGTCAAAAGAGGCGGCGATCCCGATGTCCGGAACGACCGGCGGGTCGTTGTGCGGATAACAGTCGCAATTCGGTGAAACGTCGGTGATAAAGTTTATATAGGCAATCTTCCCTTTGAATTGGGCGGCGATCCCGGCGGCATATTCGGCAATTTTCTCCTGGACCAATTCGGGGGAGCCGAACCAGCAGGCTTCAAGGGTCTGGTTTTTGCGGCAGGTTTTGACTTCGGGGCAATGAAGGCAATCCTGGTGCATTTTTAGCTTTCCCAGTTTGCTCCCCAGCCCCATGCCTATATTTTTCAGGGCGCCGCCAAAGCCGGTCGTTTCATGGCCTTTGAAGTGGGTTAAGACGATCATCGCTCCGGCGGTCAGCGTTCCGGCTGCGACGTAAAGCTTTTTGAAATGGGGGTAATTTACGGCCAATTCGCGGCCCCGCTGGTCTCCCGGTTCATCGGCGATGATTGTTTCCCCTCCGGTATTTGCCAAAGTATAACCATGTTCGTGGGCGGTTTGTAAATGGGTCTCGTTGTCGTTTCGTTTGCCCTGGTATAAGGTGTTCGCGTCGGTCCAAAAGGGACGCCCGCCAAGCTGTCTGATCAGCCGGGCGATCGGGCTGACCCGGTCGGGCTTTAGGTAGGCGGTATTACCCGGTTCGCCAAAATGGATCTTAAGGGCGACGGCATCGTCTTGGAAGATGATCTTGCTGAAGCCGGCAGTTTCAAATATTTCTTTGGCTTTTGAGATGTCTGAAGAGAAAAAGACATTCATTTGACAGTGGACAGTTCTTCGACTTTCTTCAAATATTCCAGCGCGTTCTTGACCTCCTGCATGTCCTGCCAGGTGATCCATTTTGGGGCCCCTTTTTCTTTTGATGGATTGCGCAAGAGATAGGCCGGATGGAAGAGGGGCATTACCGATATCTCCTGGTTGCCGGGGAACTTGAACCAGCGGCCGCGGATCGTGCTCATCGGTTCGTCCAGCTTCAGGATCGCTTTGACCGCCGGCGCGCCGAGCAGAATAATAATTTTTGGGTTGACCAGTCGGACCTGGGCGGCCAGGTAAGGGGCGCAGGCCGCCTGTTCGGTCGCCAGTGGCGCCCGGTTGTTCGGCGGGCGGCATTTGACGGTATTGGCGATATAAACATCGTCTGGCCGCTTGATCCCGACCGATCCGAGGATTTGGGTAAGGAGCTGTCCGGCCCGGCCGACAAATGGGAACCCTTGTTCGTCTTCGTCAGCTCCTGGCGCTTCGCCAATGATCATCAGGTCGCAGGGGACCGGGCCGTTGCCAAAGACGACTTTGTTACGGCCATTGGAAAGAGGGCATTTCACGCAGGTTTGGGCGAGTTGTTCGATCTCGATGTAGGAAAGATGGCTAAGATCTGGTTCGGTAGCAAATAATCCCATTACTTAAAATTTTAGCACCAATAATAGAGAAAATCAAAAATTAGTATGGGATTGTAATATTAAAGGGGAGGGCTGTGTCTGGGGCAACGATTAAAGATCTGGCAGTAAAATATAACACTGGAGGGAAAAACTCACTATGATAGGAAAGGTTACCCTGGAAAGGCTGTAAAAAGTTTTTGACCTCTTCTGTTCCCAGGCGAACGGGCCGATCAATGTAGACATCCTGATAATTTCTTGGCCGGGTGCCTGCCAGGTCCATGCACCATTGATACATAAAGGTTATCTGGGCGTGAGCGCAAGCCAGTACCCGGATCATGATAAAATCATCAGTTGGGTTGATGGGGTGGACCTGTGGCATGGCGTTGAGCCGCAGACCGGTACCGACCTGTTCAATTTCAAGAGAATTAAACCCGGCGATTAAATTAAATTGCAGTCCGCCAGGGAGTGTTTTTAAGGGATCAGGGTAATCGGCTAGTAATCGGGCGTATTTTTGATAGTTATCGAAGGCGCGAAGCGATGCCTCTAATCCGTCGGTGGTAAATATGTGATCATACTTATTTTGAGCCGCCAGGCTCATAACGACGATCCTTTTGGCCTGTTCAACTGATTGGTCGCCGTTTGGATCGTGGGCCAATGTTTTGCTTCGCCGCCGCAAAAGAGTAAAAGCCGAACGATGAGCAAGCCGCAGATCTTTTTCGGAGTATTGGTGTAATCTTGGTAAAAAATATAGGGCCCGATTTGTCATTGTTTCTCCCTATATTTGTCGAGAAAAAATGGGTATAATTTCAGGCTATTTCGACTATTCGGCCCCTTTTGGGAGATAATTCACTTTTTTAGGGAGAAAGAGGGCAGGATCATACTTTACGCTCAACCAAACCAGAGCGGTCCGGAAGGCTTCGGTTAAATCCGCCGGCGGAACGTTGGCCCGATCGGATCGGAAGGCGGTCAAAATACCCAGCGCCCAGTTTAATCCCCGTTCTTCGAGCTCTTTCGCGTCATGGGGATGCGGAAGATCAGCCTGGCTTAATTGATGGATCGAGTGGTCGTATTTTCGCGCTTCGGCTGTTTTTTCTTCCGGGGTTAAGGCGTCAAACTGTATGATTGCCTCTTCCAAAAGGGCTTTTACCGGCAAAGGATGGGGGGTGATAATAATTGATGTAATTGTTTCTCGCCAGGTCTCGTTTTCAATTCTAGACACGTTGATATGACCGGTAATAATATCGGTTAGATCCCGATCAAGCCTGTCAGCGGTTTGGACCGGCAGAGGTGTGGCACTGGCAATGGGGACAATATTCCCGTTGGCAAGTATTTCGCCGGCTCGAAGGACATAGTATATTTTCTCAAAGCGGCTAAGGATCGCTTCGGAATATCTGGCGTATTTTGACGGATCGCTGATCATCTGCAGGGCAGCCAGATTTTGAGATAATAGCTGGCCAAGATCAACATCCCCGTTTGGCATTATGGAAAAAAAGTTGTTGACCAGCAGGTTGTCGTCCGGTAATTCTGTCGGCCGTTTAAATCCTGTTTCCTCAATATGTTTATTGATGACTCTTCTGGCCTGGGCCATAATTGCCGCAGGGCCAAGCCGCTCTATCTCCTCGATCTTTGGCCCAAGCACTTTCATTAATACCTGGTTATTCATCGTTCCGTCAAAGATTTCAATGATACTTGCGCCGGTGGATGTTGCCCGGTCAAAAAAGCGCCTGGCCAGCGGGTTGAGCAGCAACCTTTTGGTCATTTCGTGGCGGTCAGTCTTGGGTCCTGCCTGACCGGCGTGGTGAACTGCGGTTAAATTACCGATCCTCATATAGGTTCCTCTGGTTATATATCGTAATAAACCGGTAAAAATTGCATTTAATGGATGTTTAATTTGTAGCGGGTCGCCCGACTCTCTCCTTCCTTGATGATAATCCCCCCTTTGATCAGCGGGGCGATGAGTTGGTTGATCCGGGCCCGGGAGACCTTCAGTTCGCTCATCAGATCGTTGACCTGGACCGAGCGGCGGTCGCGCAGGAGGCGAAGGGTCTCTTCCTGGCGCCTGGAGATGGCGAGCGGATAACTGGAGGTGACCTGAAGGTCTTCGATCCGCTTTTTGGTCCGTTTCAGCGTGGCGACAACCCCTTCAGCGACGTATTCGATCCAATGGGTCAGGTCGTAGTCGAGGCCTCTGGCCTGCTGGATCTTTTGATAGTAGCGTTTCAGTTCGCCGGCAAAGAATTCGTCAAGACTAAAAATATGGTGGAGGTCAAATTCGCGCTGGTAGAGGATCAGGGTGCTGATGGCGCGGGCCAGCCGGCCGTTCCCGTCGCTGAACGGGTGGATCGAAACAAAGCGGTGGTGGAAGATCGCGCAAACCAGAATGCTGTGTAGATTTTTGGCTTCGTTGCTGTTGACCCAGGCCAGGAGATCGGCGACCGCGGCCGGGGTTTCAGATGGAGAGGTTGGGGTATGGACCCTGATCTTATGGTCATCGACCACATAGTTTTGCCTGGTTTTATAACAGCCGCTCTTTTTTTCGTCTAGCAGGCCGTGAGTGATGATCTGGTGGAGATTAAAGACCAGCTTTTCATCGATATTCGCTTTGGTGTTATGAGAGATCCAGATCATCGCTTTTAAATAATTGGTGACTTCCAGCTCGTGCTGGCGCGAATGGCCGACTGTTTCTCCCCGGTCGACCGCCTTGACCTCTGGCAGGGTCAGGGCATTCCCTTCGATCGAAGTTGAGAAGTGGGCTTGTCTCGCCCGGGCGTCTTTTTGCATCAGCGGAAGCCAGGCGAGCTGAAGCGGCGCTAGCTCGATCCAGGTCTTGAGCGAGCTCGCTTCATCGATCAAATTCAATAGGTATGGGGTAATCCTATAAATTGGTTTAAACATTGGAATAGCATAATTATAACAAAGCGTAAAGAAAGCGTCAAGCCTCTAGTTAAGTGTTTGGGTTTTTTAGGCGCTCTGTTTTAATTGGTTGGTTTCTGCTTCTATTTGGTCCCCAAACCGTAAAAGGAGGCCGGTCTTGATCATCGGCATAACATCTTCGAGGATTGGATGCGGTATAGGCCGGGAATTTGGCGGGGCACAGAGATCGCGGCGATAACGAGCGTTAACTTTTTCATTGTATAGAAATTTGCGCTCTTGAGCTGTTTCTGGCTTCGGCATCATGTATAGAGCAACGATCGTTTCGATCGCGGCGGTCGATCCGGCCGGATCAGAACTGAAGAAAAACCGGAAACTTCGTTCAAACAGATCGTTCTTTCCCTGATCCTGGTCCCCTTTGATGCCGGTATAGCAGGCGACAGGGGTTGCTTCAAGCGCTTGAGATAATTTAGCCAAAACATCAACATAAGCGGAAAAGACCTTTTCCGCGGAATCAAGCTCCTCAAGCGGAGGCATCAAACAGTTGAGCAAGACGGTTCCAAAAGGAAGATCGGCCGAGGCAAATCTGGGGAACTTGATCTGGGGGCTAAAATAACTTTCTTTATTGGGAATCAGTTCCAAAATGGCTGATGGCAAGGCGATCCTGGCCAGAAAAGCGCTTGGAGTGGCTTCGACCTCTAAAACCGTCAGTCCAACGCCTTGCAGCAGGCTTTGGATCCCTTCGCAGGATTTTGTTTCGGAAAGTTTGGCCGTGATCCTGGCGGGAACCCGGTGGCTGCTGGCCGGGAGCTGTCTTAGTGGAGCGGTGAATCGTAAATGTTCGGCGCTGGAAATATGCATATCTATTGAACTCCCTGGTTCTTAACGTATGTCTCTCTATAATATATCGGCATTTTCCGGCAGAAATTTCAGGTTTAAAGCTTGATTGTTTGAGAGGTTCGGCTGATCATGTAAAGGAGTGTTTCACTTCCGGTTAGTGAGCTTAAGCAAGGTTGCTTTGGCTCTGGATTCATTCCGTTTTGGGCTTCTTGAACGGCAAGTTGACGCTGACCTGAAGGAGAATGCGCAAGAAAAGCTTGGGCAAAAGAAGATATTTGCCGATAGAAATCGTGCATGGCCCGAGCGCTGGTCTCTTTGTAGGAAAGCATTAACATCTGATTGTTTTTTAAGCGATCAATAATATCCGGTCTTTCCAGCATAGTCTTAACCTCATCTTTGGAGATCAGCTCCTCAAGGCTAAGGTTTTTTATTTCTGCCTCTTTGGCTATCTGATATGTCGATCGTTCCTTTTTCAGCAGGTAAACAATCAATGTCCGCAAGGTTGTGCGCATGCCGCTATGGATGAAAGAGGTCTCCCATTTTGATCTTGGCGCACCATTGAAGAGCATTCTTGGTCTTTGTCCTGTTGAGGATATGCATTTCATATGTAATATTATCGTGAAATATTTGTCAGGATTTCAAAAGAACCGGCAACTTTGGTTCAAGTTGATTTCATCCCTTCTATCTCCTGCCGAATCTTTTCCAGCCCATCCAGGCCATGTTTGCGTTGCTGTCTTTTCAGTGCTTCAAGAAAAGGATTGACGCGGGTGGCAAAAGGGGAGCAGGTAGGGGGACAGATATTGGGGAGGCCGCGGCTGATCAGGGCGTGCATCGGACCTTCCCAGACTTCGCGAAAGGGGGTGTTGATCGCGTTGCCGTAGTGCGGGGCTCCGGGGTAGGTGTTATGGTCGCATGGATAAACATTGCCGTCGGAGCCGACCGTCCCCCAAAGGAAATGCGTGTAACAGCGGGAAAAACACCGCCGTTCATCGGGCGGGCCTTCCAGCTGATGGGTTTCCACTAATTTGAAATCCGGGCCTACCAGTGTGGCTTTGACTTCGCCGATCAGCTCTTTGGCTTCCCTTATCTGGGGTAGACTGAGGGTCAATTGGTCCGCGATGTCAATTTTTAGCCTCAGGTAATTG
The DNA here is from genome assembly GCA_018822365.1 of Candidatus Margulisiibacteriota bacterium. Classification (NCBI taxonomy): domain Bacteria; kingdom Bacillati; phylum Candidatus Margulisiibacteriota; species Candidatus Margulisiibacteriota bacterium. The sequence continues at coordinate 29,614 of JAHJKL010000048.1, read as the reverse complement.
ACACCGGTCTCTTTCAGGCGATGAGCAATTCCAGGCAGTTCGCGATAATTATAGGGATTAAGAATATATCCGACATTAAGGTCGGCAGCCGCGCCGGCCGATCTTGCTTTGCGGGCCGCCAGCCCTTCCAGGTTGCGCATTATCAAGCCAAAGTATTTTTCTCCGAGAGCCAGGTCCCGTTTGCATTTCAGATAGGCAAAAGTTTCAGGGGAGCCGGCATCAAGGCTAAGATGGAGGAAGCCGGCGTTGGCGATAGTGTCCCAGGTTGTTTCGTCCATCATGATGCCATTAGTGAAAAGGCCGACCCGGACGTAATTTTGCGAGAGATACTGCATGCCGGCCAGGGTCGCTTCTTTAGCGACCAGTGGGTCTCCGATAAATCCGGAAAACTTTACGGTTTCGACGCGATAATCGCGCATTCTATGCTCCCCGCCTTCAGTGTAGTTGTCGCGGACCTTATAATCGACTATTCCGGCGACGACTTTGAGCATATCCTTTGTTTTTTTTAGGGCGTTGGGGAGACGGATGACCTGATTGGCGTTTTGAATGCTTTCGCCGATGCACCAGATGCAGCTGATGTTGCAGGCGCTGGAAGGCTGGATCTCGACTTCATAGGGAGGGACGACTTTTCCCTGGAGCACTTTGAGGATACGCGACCATTGCTGCTGCACCAGGTGCTTTTCGTAGTTCAGGGGAGTATTGCCTCCGGAACGAATGAAACGCTTTACTATATCTTGTGTTCTCACGATCGTTGACGACATTTTATTTTTCTCCTTGAAGGGGAATGACATTTTTGAGCCCTTCGGTTACTGAAGTGAAGTTTGCCGCGTAAAGGTCCGGGTATCGCGAAGTAAAATCAATATCCGGTTCGGAGATGTTTTCATTGAGAACAATGCGGGAGAGAGAGAGGGGGAAGTATGACCCCAATTCCCTTGCCAGGTCAGGGAGCGGGACCGTGCACCCCGGGGCATAAACATTGACCGGGCCGGCCGGCGGCTCGGTCCGGGAGATGATGCGGTCCAATAAGTTTTCAAAATCAGCCCAGTAAATAAAATTACGGGAGAGGTTGTGAACTACCACGTCCTCGCCGGCGGCGAATTTTCTGATGAACGAAGGGATAATGCGCTGCCCACTGTCTCCCGCAATATAAATATTGGCTATCCGAAGGAGCCTGCTGTTTTGAGGCGGAAACCAATTTCTCACGCTGGCTTCGGCCAGATACTTTCCTAGAGAGTAAGCGAGGCGAGTGTTTTTGATGTTTTCCAGCAAGGCTTGGGGGAAAACGTCCTCTCCGCTGGTCAAGGCTGAACTTGACGGATGAGCCCGGAACCTGGCAAGACCGGCTTCGGCCATTTCAAGAAGTTGGGGTGGGAGCTCAAGCGGCGAGTTTTCATTTGCCACCCTGACTTGCGGAGAAAGAAATTGATAATAGACCGCCATGCTCGAAAGCGAAATAAACATTTTTACCCCGGTTTCGGCGGCGGTTTGCGCGAGCTGATCGGTGTGTAAAAGGTTGCCGGCTAAGCTTTTAGCCACAATTTCAGGGCTGATTTCTCCGTATCCGCTGGGGAAGCCAACAGCATTCAGGCAGGTCTGCGAATCAGCAAGGGCGGTTTGCAGGTTCTTTTGATCGTAGGGGTCGCGGGAAATCTGGCGAGGGGTCTTTGCTCCTTTTTCTTCAACAAAAATGCCGCTCCGGTTTTGCAAATATAATTTGTCAGCGTTCCTGGCGAAACCAGTTTTAAGCGCTTTGCCCAGGAAGCCGGAAAAACCGGCAATAAAAACATGATGACCGATCGAATAATTATTAGACATAGCGGTTTTTGCTCATCTCCCTTTGTCTTATTATCGCTACTTCAGGGGGGGATTTCACGCGTTTTTAATAGAGGAAGTTTATTCTTTCATGCTATAATTAATCCATGCTTGTAAAATTATTTGATACCACCCTGCGTGATGGCGCCCAGACCGAAGGGATCAGCTTTTCCCTGGAAGACAAGCTTAAAATAACCAAACTTATCGATGAGCTTGGGGTTCACTATATCGAAGGGGGGTGGCCCGGCTCCAACCCGAAGGATATTGAGTATTTTAGGGCGGTCAGGGAGTTAAAGCTAAAACAGGCGAAGATTGTCGCTTTTTCCTCGACCCGCCGGCCAGGCGTTAAAGTTGAAGATGATAGGAACATCCAAACCTTGCTGGCGGCCGAGACCCCGGTCGTTTCTATCTTTGGCAAAACCTGGGATTTCCACGTGACCGACGCGCTCAAGACGACCCTGGAAGAAAATCTGGCAATGATCAAGGAAACGGTTGCTTACGCCAAGAAAGCGGGGAAAGAAGTCGTTTTTGACGCCGAACATTTCTTTGACGGGTACAGGGCAAACAAAGAATATGCCCTGAAAGTCTTAAAAACGGCGGAAGAAGCGGGGGCCGACCTTCTCTGCCTTTGTGATACTAATGGCGGAACACTTGCTTATCAAGGAGAGATAATCTTAAACGAGATGAAAAAGGAGATTAACATCCCGTTTGGCATCCATGCCCATAACGATTCCGAATGCGCGGTCTCGCTCTCTGGTATGGCGGTCTATTGTGGGGCCACGCATGTCCAGGGGACGATGAACGGGTTGGGGGAACGCTGCGGCAACGCTAACCTTTGTTCCATTATTCCAATGCTCAAGCTTAAGCTTGGCGCCGAGTGCCTCAGCGATGATCAGCTAAAAAAACTGACCGAGATCTCCCGGCATATTGCCGAGATCGCCAACCTGCCGCAATCCCCGCACCAGCCGTACGTCGGCCGCTCCGCCTTTTCCCATAAAGGGGGGATCCACGTCAGCGCGGTGGTCAAGCATCCGGGGACCTACGAACACATCAAACCGGAACTAGTCGGTAACGAACGGAGAATTACCGTTTCTGAACTGTCGGGCGTCAGCAACCTGCTGGTCAAGGCGCGGGAGTATAAAGTCGACCTGAAAAAAGATTCGCCGGAGGTCAAGAAACTGATCACCATGCTGAAAGAACTGGAGCATGCCGGTTATTCGTTTGAAGAAGGGGAGGCTTCGTTCGAGCTTCTGGTCAAGCGGACGGTCGGTTTATTTAAACCGTTTTTTGAACTGGAGTCTTTTAAGATTGAGACCGATAAAGAAGGAGAAAAGACCCCTGTTGTTACCGCTAATATTAAACTAGAGGTCAAGGGAAAACAATACGATGCTAAAGGGATGGGGGATGGGCCGGTCAACGCGTTAGACGACGCGTTGCGCAAAGTACTGGAGAATATTTATCCGGAAATTAAAACGGTCAAGTTGACCGATTATAAAGTTAGGGTTTTAAACAGCCAGGCCGGGACTGCCGCCCGGGTCAGAGTGCTGATCGAATCGGCCGACGAGAAAGATGTTTGGAACACGGTCGGTGTTTCGACCAACGTCATTGAGGCCTCGTGGCTCGCTCTGGTCGACTCCTTCGAATATAAGCTGATGAAGGCCTGCTAACCCTTATTCGAAGCGAATATTTTTGACCTCGATCTGACACGAACCGTTGTTGCTGTTCAACTGCCACTGGAGTTTTTGCGCTTTTTCCACTTCATTGCCCAGGAAGATCACGACTTCAGTCCAATCGCTGGTGACATTGACCGGATCATAAGTGATCGCCGGGTGGCTTGCGTTATTCTTATCGCTGTAAACCTGGGTGATCAATCTGGCTCCATTTTCCTGATTGGCAACGGATCCGCGGACCTTAAAATGGACGGTTTTTCGTCCGGCCAGAGGAGCGTTTCCGGTAATAATGCCAAAACCAGGATCTCTGGAGCCGCTAGCGCTAAAATAGTAAACCCCGTTTTCTTCCCGCAGAGCACCGCCATTGTAGGCGTAATTGTTTTGTTGGATTGTCTTGATCGGTAGAACATTGACCGAAGCGACAGAGGCTGTTGATGGAGCCAAAGGTCTTGCTGTAAGCGGAGTTGACGCAGTGGTGGGGGGTGATGCCGGTTGACTTTCGGCAGTCAGCGGCGCGTATCTTACCCAATCGTATTGAGTTGTGTAAGTTTTGCCAGGGGTGTAAGCGCCGAGCCAACCATCTACCGTTTTTGTCCCGGCCCAAATGTTGGTCATTATTTGTCCCGGTTGGGAAGGAATATCCGTGGTGACCCGATGAACTTCTTTTTCATCAATATAATAAGTAATGCTGTCCTGTGCCCATTTAAAACCATAATTATGAAAATCGGCGCAAGGATCAAACCCCAGCCGATCGTGGGTTAGAACTAATTCATGGTTTCCTTTCCCCTGGCCATAGTGGTTTAGTTGGATAGAACAATCTTTGCCTTTGCCTTCAATGTCGGTCTCGTGATGATTGGGTTTGCCATAAGTCCCGGTGTATAAGAAAAATGAGCCGGCCATGAGACCACTGCCACTAGCAATGCGCATACGAACTTCAAAAAAACCAAAACTATATTTTTTGACTGTTCGGTATTCCGCGCACTCACCTTTCGATAAAAAGAGTTTCAATACGCCGTCATTAGAAAAAGAAATCTTATCAGGTTTGAAGACGCAATTGAAGGGATCGCCGTTGGCGCCGCTCCTCCGTTCCCAGGCAGTAGTATCGTCCATGTTAAATTCGTGGACTTCGGTTGGAACGATCCCCAGGGTAGTGAAAAGGGAGTTGGTGATTGAAGTACCGACTGCCGGGGGAATTATTGTTGAAGCAGATACTGATGGAATAGTTGTGGCAGGAGCGCTGGGTTGGCTTTTTTGCCCTCCGCAGGTTGAGCCGCAGGCGGCAAGAGTTGTCGCTCCAGCTAAAAGTAATGATCTGGTGATCAAACGAGGCCGCGTCATGGTAAGTTTCATGTTTGCTCCTGTTTTATTAAAATGAGCCGTACAATTGATTATCCTCTCCCATAAACGGAAATTTCAGTTATTTTTGATCAATTATTTGTGTTATAATTCAAACATATGTTAGCTGAAAATATGCCCAAAACCGCGCAAATAAACGCTTCCGGACATCTGGAGGTCGGCGGCTGTGATCTGCTTGATCTGGCCAGAGAATTTGGGACCCCTCTCTATGTTTTGGACGAAGAAACTATCCGTCGGCAGTGCCAGGCTTATATGAGCGCCTTTCGCGAGCATTACCCGAACGGTGAAGTTGTTTTTGCCAGTAAAGCCCTTTGCGCGGTCGGAGCTGTCAAGGTCATTGCTTCCGAAGGGCTGGGGTTTGATGTTTCATCAGGCGGAGAGCTTTTTACCGTTCTGAAGGCGAAAGCCGATCCAAAAAAGATCTATTTTCACGGTAATAATAAATCGCCAAAAGAGATCGAAGAGGGGCTTAAAGCGGGTGTTGGCCGATTTGTGATCGACAACCAAGATGAGCTGGTCAATCTTGCGGGGATAACCGACAAGCTTAATAAAGATGCTTCGGTTCTGGTCCGGGTCAATCCCGGGATCGAAGCTCATACTCATGAATTTATCCAAACCGGCAAGATCGATTCCAAGTTTGGGGTTCCCCTGGATCAACTTGATGAGCTGATCAAAAAGATCGGTCAACATAAACGGATCAAGCTGGCCGGCTTTCATGCGCATATCGGCTCGCAGATCTTTGACGTTGAGCCGTTCGTTGCTGAAGCAAAACTACTGGTCTCTTTGACACAAAAATATAAGACGGATGAACTAAGCCTGGGGGGAGGGATTGGGATCCCTTATTTAAGCGGTGAAACAGCCCCCAATATTAAGGAATTTGCCAAGAAGATCTCAGCAGAGCTTATTGGCAAGACAAAAGCTAAATTGATTATAGAACCAGGCCGCTCGATTGTCGGGCTGGCCGGGATAACATTGTATACGATAGGTGCGGTTCGCGATATTCCAGGCGTCAGAAAATATCTGATCGTTGACGGCGGGATGTCCGATAACCCGCGCTTTATCTTGTATCAGGCGAAGTATGAAGCTTTTTTGGCGCGCGACCCGCAGGCGGCCAGGAGTGAAACTGTGACGATCGGGGGGCGGTTTTGCGAATCGGGAGACCTGATCATCAAGGATGGCCAACTCCCGCCGGCAAAAGCTGGCGATGTTTTAGCGATTGCCTGCACAGGCGCGTATAATTATTCAATGGCCTCCAATTACAACCGGGTCCCCCGTCCGGCCATGATCATGGTAGGGGGCGGCCAAGCTAAAAAAATCGTTAAACGAGAAAGTTATGAGGATATGATCAAAAATGACACCTGAATTTCGCTGGGTTGACCTGATCGATATATTTACGGTCGCGGTATTTATATATTACTCGCTCCTTTGGCTCCAGGGGACCAGGGCGATGACCCTGATCCGCGGGCTGATCTTCTTGATCTTTGTTTACGCGGTCGGACGGTTCATCGGCCTTTATACGATCAACTGGCTGTTCGAGAAATTTGCTCCGGCGGTCGCGGTCATGCTGGTCGTTCTTTTCCAGCCGGAACTCCGTCGAACGCTGGAGCGGTTTGGCCGAGGCCGGATCCTGGGGCTTTTTTCCCTGGCTCCGGTCCGCGAAGGAAGCTATTATGTCAGGAGCGTCGTCCGGGGGGTTGAGCAGTTAGCCGAAGAAAAAGTCGGCGCCCTGATCGTTATTGAACGGATGATGGGGATGACCGAACACCTTGAGTCGGGCGTCCGGCTCGACGCTTTTCTTTCGACTGAACTTCTCCTTTCGATCTTTGAGCCAAGGTCCCCTCTGCACGACGGGGCGGTCATTGTCCAGGGGGAAAGGATCATCTCGGCAAGCTGTCTGCTCCCGATCTCCGACAGTCGTCTGCTCGATCATCGATTGGGGACACGGCATCGGGCGGCGGTCGGCCTGTCCGAGGTTTCCGACGCTCTGGTTATCGTCGTTTCGGAAAAGAGCGGGATCGTTTCGGTGGCGGAGAATGGCAACCTGATCAGGCACCTGACCAGCGAACTGCTGGAAGAAAAACTCTTTTCCATTTATCGGATGGAGAAGCACCGGATCGATCTGTTTGGCTGGAGTCATGGCAAAATTAAACGCGCTCAATATTAAGCAAGCTGAGCATAAGCTGGTCATGCTGACCGCTTATGACTTTCAGTTTGCCAGGCTTTTGGACAGTTCTGGGGTTGATATTGTTCTGGTTGGCGATTCGCTTGGCAATGTCGCCCTTGGTTATAAGGACACCTTGCCCGTGACGATGGAAGAGATGGAGGTCCACGTCCGGGCGGTTGCCAGAGGGGTCAAACGCTCCCTGGTCGTTGCCGATATGCCTTTTGGCTCCTTTCAGGCCGACCCGATAACAGCGGCCGCCAATGCGATCCGTTTGGTCAAAGCGGGCGCAGACGCGGTCAAACTCGAAGGCCCGGCCCATTTAACCGCGGTCCGTAAAATAATTGAAGCCGGGATCCCGGTCATGGGGCATCTTGGTTTTACGCCGCAGTCGGTCAATTTGCTCGGTTATAAGGTCCAGGGAAAAGAGCGGCGGTCGGCCGATAAGATCATGGCTGACGCCAGAGCGCTGGAAAAATCTGGCTGTTTTGCCGTTGTTCTGGAGCTGGTTACCGAAGCCCTGGCCGCGAAGGTGACCAAGGCTTTAAAGATCCCGGTGATCGGGATCGGCGCCGGGGAGAAAGTTGACGGCCAGGTCCTGGTGACCAGCGACCTGATCGGACTTTACGAGAACCCGCCCAGCTTTGTGAAGAAACGGGCTGATGTGGCCGGGACGGTCCGCCGGGTGGTTGGCGAATTTATCAGGGAAATCAGAAAATAGGATCTTGCCCCCGTAGCTCAGTTGGATAGAGCGACGGTTTCCTAAACCGCAGGCCGCAGGTTCGATCCCTGTCGGGGGCAAATTAAAACATATATGAACATAATTTTGATCGGTTTTATGGGTTCCGGCAAGTCGTCTGTCGGCAAGGCGCTGGCCAAAAGACTGAACATTGAGTTCCTTGATACCGACGAACTGATCGAAGGGGTGGAGGGGAAGAAGATCAGCCGGATCTTTAAAGAAGAGGGGGAAGATCACTTTCGGGCGCTGGAGACCGATACGCTAAAGACATTGAAAAGTTATGAAGGTTTTGTCCTGTCTGCCGGCGGCGGCATAGTTTTGCGCCAGGAAAATATTGACTTGCTCAAAGAGATAGGGAAAGTCGTCCTGCTTACTGCCGAGCCGGACAAGATCCATGAACGGGTCGGGCGGGAGACGCACCGGCCGCTTTTGAACGTTAGCGACCCCCGGGCCGAGATCGCCAGGCTATTGGAGAAACGGCGGCCAAGCTATCAGGCCGCAGCGGATCTGACGATCGATACGACCACTCTTTCGGTAACGGAAGTAGCCGAAAAAATAATTAAGGAATTAAAATTATGAACAAGATCAGGGTCAATCTAAAAGAGCACAGTTATGATGTTTTGATCGGGACCGATATCCTGCCGGAGCTTGGCAAGATCGTTGAGGCCAATAACTGGGGAAAAGAGATCTTCCTGATCACTGATCCGCTGGTCAATGATCTTTATGGTGACCGGGTCAGCAAGGGGTTTAAAGGGAAGCTGGTGACGATCGAGACCAAACGGGGAGAAAACCACAAGACCCTGGCCGAAGCGGCCAAAGTTTTTGACCAGCTGGTCCGCCACGGAGCCCATCGCGACAGCCTGATCGTCGCGCTTGGCGGCGGGGTCGTAGGAGACCTGGCCGGTTTTGTCGCCGCCAATTATATGAGAGGGATCCCTTATATTCAGGTGCCGACCACCTTGCTTGCGCAGGTTGATGCCGCGATCGGCGGGAAAACCGCGGTCAACCACCCCAAGGGGAAAAACCTGATCGGCGCCTTCTATCAGCCCCGGCTGGTATTTGTCGACGTTAAGTCGCTCACCTCTCTCCCGGCGCGGGAATTGCGGACCGGACTGGCCGAGATCGTCAAATACGGCATGATCAAAGACGCGAGCTTTTTTAAATTTTTGGAAGAGAACGCCCATCATCTTCATACCAGGGCGTTTGAAAAAGAAGATACCCTGCGGGCCGCCATGAAACTTTGGCAAACGATCGTCGTCGAATCGGCCAAGATCAAGGCGGAAGTGGTGGAAAAAGACGAGAAAGAGGCCAAACTTCGGATGATCCTTAACTTTGGTCATACTTTTGGCCACGCGATCGAATCGCTGACCCATTACCGCTCTTATAATCATGGCGAAGCGGTGGCGATCGGCATGGTCGCGGCGGCGCTGGTCGCTCAAAAGCTTGGCATTCTGGACCCGAATGTGACCGCGCGGCTCCGTCAATTGCTCGACAAGCTTGGCTTGCCGTCGGAAATAAAGAACTTTCCGGTCAGCAAGCTTATAGCCGGGATCAATATTGATAAAAAGGTACTGGGGGGGAAGGTCAACTTTGTTCTTCCGGAAAAACTGGGGAAAGTCATCATTCGCGACAACGTGCCGCTGCCAATAATCAGGAAGACGTTGCTCGAACTGGGGGCAAAATGAAGAACTATGATGAACAGCTGGAGCTGATCAGGCGCGGGGCGGTTGAGATCATCCCGGAGAATGAGCTGGTGGAAAAATTAAAGCTTGGCCGTCCCCTGCGGATCAAGTTTGGGGCCGATCCGTCGGCTCCCGATATCCATATGGGGCACACCGTGGTTTTGAACAAGCTCCGCCAGTTCCAGGAGCTGGGGCATCACATCATATTTTTGATCGGCGATTTTACCGCGATGATCGGCGATCCTTCCGGCAAGTCTGAGACCCGCAAGCCGCTCTCCAGGGAGCAGGTTGAAGCTAACGCCGGATCTTATAAAGAGCAGGTTTTTAGGATCCTCGACAAAAGGAAAACCGAGATCGTCTATAATTCGCATTGGCTGGAAAAAATGAACCTGATGGATGTTTTCAAGCTTTCGGCCCAATACACGGTCGCCCGGATGCTGGAGCGGAAAGATTTTGCCGCCCGCTTTGAGGGGGAAAAGGATATTTCGATCCTGGAGTTTCTTTATCCTCTTCTGCAAGGGCATGATTCGGTCCATCTCAAGGCGGATATCGAGATCGGCGGGACCGATCAGAAATTTAATTTGTTGATGGGACGGACCCTGCAGCAAAAAGCGGGTCAGGCGGCACAGGTGGTCCTGACCATGCCGCTGCTGGAAGGGACCGACGGGGTCCAAAAGATGAGTAAATCGCTCGGCAACTATATCGGCATTACCGAAGAACCCAATGAGATCTACGGCAAGATCATGTCGATCTCGGACCAGCTGATGATCCGCTATTATGAGCTGCTGACGACCGAATCGCTGGCGGAGATCAAAACTGCCCATCCAATGGATGCAAAAAAGAAGCTGGCCCGCATATTGGTAGCCCGTTTTTATGATGATCGCGCGGCGGCGGCGGCCGAAGAACATTTTACCTCCGTTTTTAAAAAAGGGGAGGTCCCCAGGGAAGTTGAACTCTATACCACCGGGCATCGTCAGTTGCCGCTGCTTGACCTGTTGACCGAGGCAGGGCTGGCGCCGTCCCGCTCGGAAGCCAAGCGGCTGGTCCAGCAGGGGGGGGTATCCATAGACGGTCAGATCGCGGCCGACGAAAAAGCGGTCGTCTCGCTTGAACAAGAGCGGACGATCAAGGTCGGAAAACGGAAATTCCTGCGCGTCAAAAATGTCTAATCAACTCCATTTGATCTACGGCGACGAACGGCTGCTGGTCGAAGAAAAAATATCCGCTTTTAAAAGATCGGTGGCCGATCCTTCCCTCGATCTCGAAATCCTTGAAGGCGAAATTTCCCCCGCCGTATTAAGCTCGGCCCTGCAGACCCAAACCCTTTTAGGGGGGGATAAGGTCGTCATAATCAGGGACATTGAAATATCCCCGGAAAATCAGGCCGATCTTATCGCTCCTCTGCGCGATCTTCCGCCGGGAGTAACCGCGGTGTTCCATTTTTCCGCGATCGACAAGCGGATGAAGTTCTTTAAGTTCCTGGCCGAGAGGGCGGAGGTGACCGAATGCCGCTCTTTTGCGCCGTGGGAGACCGATCAGCTGGCAGAATGGATCACGGAGCGGGGAAAAAAACTCGGCAAAAAAATATCATCCCCCGCGGCCGATCTTTTGATCGAGGTCTGCGGGACTGACCTGGCTTTCTTAGCCAATGAGCTCGATAAGCTGGCAACTTATGTCGGGGAATCTGGAGAGATCACCCCGGCCGATGTAAAGGCGGCCGCCTCACAGGGAGAGGTCAACGTCTTTGCCCTGGTTGACGCTCTAAGGCATAAAGATCTGACGCTGGCGCTGACGCTTTTCCAGAACTTGCTTTATAACCGGGTAGAGCTGTTGCCCCTGCTGGGGCTGCTTAGGACGCAGTACCGCTTGATGTTCCAGATCAAGGCTCTTCCCGGCCGTGACCGCAACCCCTACAGCGTAGCCAAGGCGATTGGGGCGAGCCAGTTTAACGTTAGAAAATGCCTGGAAACGATCGACCGTTTTTCCCTGGACGAATTAAAGAACAACATCATAGTTCTTCTGGATACTAACCTGAAATTAAAGTCCGGAGCGTCGCAGGCGGTTGTATTTGAAATACTGCTGACCACGCTCTGCGGAGCGTGATCGATGCAGCTTAAAACGCGGCTCAGGTTGCTTTTTCTTTTTTTCCTGATCGGTTTCGCGGCGGTCATTGTCCGGCTGGTCGACCTGCAGATCGTCCATTACAAGTTCTATCTGGAAAGGTCGCAAAACCAGCGCCTGCGGATCATTCCGATCTCCACCAACCGGGGTGATATTTTGGACGCGCGGGGAGATATTCTGGCGACCACGGTTGATTCTTACTCGGTTTTTACCAGCCGAAAAGGGTTCTCCTGGATCGTCCGCAAAGTTACCCGGGAAGAAGCGGCCAGGGCGCTGGCAAAAAATCCCAAAGAATACCGGATGATCAGGGAGAAAAAAAGGATCTATCCCAAAGAGCGGTTATGCGCTCAGCTCCTTGGTTTTGTCGGTGTCGACAATCAGGGGCTTTCCGGGATCGAGGTTTCCTGGGACAAATACCTGCAGGGAAAAACAGGAAAGGTAGTGACCGAAGGGGACCCGACCGGCCGCGAGCTTTACGGCGCGGTCCGCGAGATCGAGCCGAGCGGCGACGGGATGAGCGTCACCCTGACGGTTGATAGCGCCATTCAATATGTTGCCGAACGCGAACTTTCCAGACAGATCAAAGCGACCGGGGCTTTGTCCGGTATGATCATTGTCATGAATGCCAAGAACGGGGAGATCCTCGCCCTGGCCAGTAAACCTGATTTTAACCCCAATTATTACGGGAAGGCCGATTCCCGTCTCTGGCATCCCCGATTTTTAAATCCTTATGAGCCTGGCTCGACCTTTAAGTTGGTTTTGGCTGCTGCTGGCCTTGAACAAGGGGTAATTAATCTCGATACCAAACTAAAAGCGCTGGACCAGGTCGAGATCGGCGGGCGCAAGATCACCAATGCCCACCACATTGATTGGCAGGGCTCGACCGTCTCTATTTCGGAAATGCTGGAGCAGTCGATCAATACCGCGACCGTTCAGGTCGGGATCATGCTGGGGGCAAAAAAATATCATCAAGTTATCCGGCGCTTTGGTTTTGGGGAGCAGATCGGTTTTGGTCTGGCCGGCGAATCGCGCGGGATAGTAATGGATTGGCCAAAATGGCCAAAAGCAATGATCGGGATGTCAACTTTTGGCCAGGGGTTGGCGGTCACCCCGCTTCAGCTTCTGCAAGCGGTTTCCGCTTTTGCCAATAAAGGGAAAATGGTGAAACCGCATGTTGTTAGAAAGATCGAAGGGAGCGACGGGAATTTTGTGAAAGCGTTTGACGAACGGCCAGACCGGCGGGCCGTTTCCGAGAAAACGGCGGGAGCGGTTCTTTCCATTATGAAAAATGTTGTCCTGCGGGGGACCGGCAAGAAAGCGGCCATGGCTTATTTTTCTGTTGGCGGCAAGACCGGGACCGCGCAAAAAGCCGCGCCGGGTGGGCGGGGTTATTTAAAGAACTCGTATATTACTTCGTTTATCGGTTTGGCCCCGCTCAATGATCCGGCGGTGATAACTTTGGTTATCTTTGACGCGCCGCAGACTTCGATCTGGGGGGAAACAGTGGCGGCTCCGCCGTTTAAAACGGTCACTGAATATACCCTCCGGTATTTGAACGTTCGACCGGATATGTTGTGAGCGCGAGAAACAACTAATATTTGTGTTATAATCATTGAAAATTGTTATGATTAAAAAACGGGTTTTATCAGGAATTCAGCCGACAGGGAAACTCCACCTTGGTAATCTTATCGGGGCGGTGGAAAATTGGGTCAAACTGCAAACCGAACATCAATGTTTCTTTTTTATCGCTGATTTCCATGCCTTAACGACCGCCTACGCCGAAACCAAACATCTTCGCTCCAGCGTCAAACAATTGACCGTTGACCTGCTGTCAGCCGGGATCGATCCGGAAAAAGCGGTCCTTTTCCGCCAGTCTGATGTTCCTGAACATGCCGAGCTCCACCTGATATTTTCGATGATCACCCCTCTTTCCTGGCTGGAGAGGGTCCCGACTTATAAGGGGAAGATCGACGAAATGAAGGAGAAGGACCTGGGGACATACGGTTTTCTCGGTTACCCACTGCTTCAGGCGGCCGATATCTTGATCTATAAAGCTGATCTGGTCCCGGTTGGCGAGGACCAGCTGCCGCACCTTGAGCTGACCCGAGAGGTCGCGCGGCGCTTCAATTTTCTTTATAAGGAGACGTTCCCGGAGCCTAAGGATGCGCTCACCAATTTCCCGGTCCTGCCGGGGATCGACGGACGCAAAATGAGCAAGTCGTACGGCAACACCATCGCTATTTCTGACCCTCCGGAAGAGCTCCGGAAAAAAGTCGGATCAATGATCACCGACCCGGCCAGGGTAAAGAAAGATGATCCGGGACATCCCGAAGTTTGCCCGGTCTACGCTTATTATCAGGTTTTTGGCAAAGAAATGACCGGGACCGTGGCGGAAGAATGCCGGTCTGCCAAACGGGGTTGTGTCGCCTGCAAGAAAGAGCTGGCAGAGATACTGATCAAATATCTGGCGCCGATCCATGCCCGCCAGGCTCATTACCAGAAAGACCAGGAGCTGGTCGCTAAAATACTGGCGGCCGGAGCGGCCAAGGCGAGAGAGGTCGCTTCCAAGACCCTGAAAGAGGCCAAACAGGCGGTGGGTTTATTATGACGGAAGGAGCACTGCTTAACCGGGAGACTGCTTACCAGATCAAGCTTGAAGTATTTGAGGGGCCGTTCGACCTGCTGTTAAAAGCGATCGATGACGGCAAGCTTGAGGCCGCGGTCGTTTCGATCTCCGACATTATCTCTTCTTATTTTGAATACTGGAAAAACTTTAAACCGGGTTTGATCGCCGCCTCCGACTTTCTTTACATGGCGGCTTACCTGATCGACTTGAAGACCCGAGGGCTTTTGCCGGTCCGGCAGGTCGAAGGTGAAGCGGAAAACGACCTGAAGATCGAGGCGTCGCTGATCTCCCATATCCATGAATATGCCGCCTATAAGCAGATCGCCTTGAATTTGCGCCAGCGTAAAGAGGTTTTTGACAAGATCTATTCCCGCCACGAGGGGGAGAAGGTCGACAAAGAGATCAAGCTGGTCGATGTTTCTTTGCGCGACCTGGTCGTCGCTTTTAAGAAGGTTTATGACGAAGCGGTCGAACGGGAAAACGTTCTGCACATTAAAGCGGAAGAGATCACTCTGGAAGAGCGGATAGTGGAGATCAGGGAGATCTTGACCCGGACACCGGCCGGGGTCCCTTTTGAAGAGCTGTTTATCCGGAAGACCAGACTGGAAGTAGTGGTCACTTTCCTGGCGATCCTGGAGCTGGCCAAGCAGGGAAATCTTGACTTGAAACAGGACCGCCGGTTCGCGACGATCATGATCAGCCTCGGCACCGCCGGGGGAGGGGGAGAGAGAGATGGAAACAGCTGAAAATATTGGTGAGCAAGCGGCCGTAGCCCTTGACCGGTCAAAGATCAAAAGCATTATTGAGTCGGTCCTGTTTGTCGCCCGCAAGCCGTTGTCACCGGACCAGCTGGCGGAAGTATTGGAGCTTTCTCAAGAAGTTTTCCTTCCGGCCCTGGAAGAATTGCTGACTGAATATCAGGCCAGAGGAATTATGATCTTTTCGGTGGCCGGTGGTTACTTAATGGGGACGAACGCCGATAACGCCGAATATGTGCAAAAGGTCCTCCGTCCCAAAGTTGAAACCACCCTGTCGACTCAGGCGCTCGATACCTTGGCGGTGATCGCTTATAAACAACCGGTGACCAGAGGGGAAGTGGAGCGGGTCCGCGGGGTCAATGCCGATTACATTATGGATACCTTGATCTCCAAGCGGCTGATCAAAGAAGCGGGGCGGAGCGAGGCGCTGGGCCATCCATATATATATGTTACGACCGAAAATTTTCTCCGCCATTTCGGCCTTAAGGACCTGTCGGAGCTGCCGCCGCTCCCGTTTGATATCAACGAAACTCCGGTCGATTATCGGTCGGTCTTGCCTGAAGAGCAGGCAGAAACGCCAGTTGAAGCGCAACCGGTCAACGAACCAGGGCCTGATGAGCCATTGACAATAATTACAGGAGAAGAAACTATCGCTTAATATGCTGCGTTACTGGGTGGGGTTGAATATGGTGGAGGGGTTGGGGCCGATCAAACTGCGTCAGCGTTTGGAGCGAGGGGATTCGCCCCAATCTCTTTGCGCCGAATTCAATGCTCCCCTTGACCTTGCCGACCGGCAGATAGAGACCGCGCAAAAGAACAATATCCGCATTATCCAGCTGGTCGACCACGATTATCCGGAAATACTAAAGCAGATCCACGACCCGCCGCCGATCCTCTATCTTCGAGGCGATTTAGTGAAAATGGAGACGGCCGTGGCGATCGTTGGAACAAGAAAGGCGACAGCGTATGGGTTGGAGTGCGCCAGGCGACTGGCCGCGGGCCTGGCCAGCTGCGGGTTGACGATAGTGTCCGGTCTGGCGATGGGGATAGATACTGCCGCTCATGAAGGGGCGTTGTCGGCCGGCGGACGGACGATCGCGGTTCTGGGCGGTGGGGTGGATGCTCCAACCCCGTATTGTAATGCCAGGCTGGCGATCGAGATAAGTAAGAGCGGCGGGGTCATATCCGAATATCCGCTTGGTCAAAAACCGCAGACCTGGAGCTTCCCGCGGCGCAATCGGATAGTTTCCGGTCTTTGTCGGGCGGTGATCGTGGTCGAAGGGGGAGAAAAGAGCGGCGCGCTGATCACTGCCCGGATGGCGCTGGAGCAGGGGCGGGAGGTCATGGCGGTGCCGGGAAGGATCGATTCCGAATTAAGCCGCGGGCCTCATTCACTGATCAAAGACGGGGCTAAGCTGGTTGAAACGGTTAACGATGTCCTGGTTGAACTTAACCTGGAACCCCAAAACAATGAGCGGGAGTGCCGGCCGGCAGCCGCCTGCCAATTAACCCTGGAAGAGGAACGGATCTTTGCCCGCTTAAGCCGGGAGCCAAAACATTTGGACGTCATTGCCGCTGAATTAGCTTTACCCGGATACCAGCTTTCAACCCTGCTTCTTTCTTTAGAGATCAAGCGGGCGGTAAAACAACTCCCGGGCCAATATTACATTATGATATAATGAGTTCGGTCCAGGGCTAGGTGATCTGGTGATCTTGCAAAACCTCTCTAGATTCCCCAGTCCGACAAATATTGGGGGGCTTCATCATGGTTTTATTTTCTGAAATGTTCGCTTCAGAGCTAATCGGCATTCCTGTGGTTGATCGCGTGCAGGAAAACATCGGCAAAGTCAAAGATATTATCATTGCTTTGGGAGAATCCTTTCCCAAAGTTGCCGGCCTTTTGATCATAACCATAGAAGGGGCCGAAAAAGTCCTGTTGATCGGCGAGATCGACCTGATCGGCCGGCGGTTTGTTTCTACCCGCAGTCCCAGGGAGCAGGTTGCGCTGGCGACGCGCCGCGAAGGCGAAGTTATGCTGATGCGGGATATTGTCGACAAACAGATAGTTGACCTGGAAGGGGCGAGGGTTATTCGGGTCAACGACCTGAAGCTGGCCAAGATGAACCAGGATGTCCGGCTGATCGCGGCCGATGTTGGGACGCTGGGGATGCTGCGGCGTTTGGGGTTGGAGGGGGCGGTCAACTGGGTCACTTCGGTCTTTCACCGCCGGATCCAGGAGAGCCTGATCGGTTGGGACCATGTCCAGTGGCTTACTGGAGGCAAGATCGCCATTCCGAGCAAAACTATTTCTGACCTCCACCCGGCCGATGTTGCCCAGATCATTTCCCAGCTCCACGTTGATGAGAAGACAGCGATCTTTTCTTCCCTCGCCGATAAGACCGCGGCCGAAGCCCTGCACGAGCTGGAGCCGATGCTAGGGGCGATCATTGTTTCCAACATTGACACCAAAAAGGCGCTGGGAGTTTTGGAGAAGATGCCGGTCGACGAAGCGGCCGATATTATCGGCGACCTCGCGCAGGAAAAGGCCGAAGAGCTCCTTCGGCTGATGCGGGTCGGTAAAGCGGGGAAGATCCGCGAGCTGCTAAAGCATCACGACCAGACCGCGGGGGGGCTCATGACCACCGAATTTATCACTTTTCCCCAGGATATGACGGTAGAAGCGACGATCGCCAAACTGCGGGAGATCGCCCCGGGGGCGGAGACTATTTATTATTTATACGTGGTCGATGATCAACATCATTTGGCCGGGATTCTGAGCTTGAGAAATTTGATCGTTTCACCGCCGGACCGGCTGATCTCCGACATCATGATCACCGATTTTGTGACTTTGACACCGGAGATGAAAGAAAAAGAGACCGCCGAGATCTTTTCCAAATACAATTTGCTGGCGGTGCCGGTGGTTGATGAGGAAAAGAAGATCCTCGGGATCGTAACGATCGACGACGTGGTTGATTACATTTTACCGCCTGTTGCCCGCCGCAAAAGGCAAAGGATAGGTTAAAATGCTGCGCTACTGGTGGATCAGGGGAATCATTTTTTTATCGGTAATCGGTCCGGGGATCATAACCGGGACCGCCGATAATGATGCCGGTGGGGTCGCGACGTATTCGATAGTTGGGGCTCATTTCGGCTACCGGATGCTTTGGATCCTGATCTTAATTACCATCATGCTTTACGTCACCCAGGAGATGGGTATGCGGCTTGGGGTGGTGACCGGCAAAGGGTTGGCCGATCTGATCAGAGAAAAGCTTGGTTTAAAGAGCGCTTTGATCCTGATCAGCCTGGTCTTTCTGGCTAATTTTTCCAACGTTTTAGCTGATGTGGCCGGGATCGCCTCGGTTGCCGACATCTATGGTCTGCCCCGCTATATTTTTGTGCCGATCTTTAGTGTGCTGATATATTATATTATCGTTAAAGGGAGCTTTAACCTGGTCCAGAATATATTTCTGACCTCATGTATCTTGTTTTTTGGCTACATAATCAATGGATTCCTTGCCAGGCCGGACATTCCGGCAATGGTCCGGGGGAGCTTTGTCCCATATTTGCCGCTAAACCGGGAATATATTTTTACCGCGACCGCTTTGATCGGGACCACTCTGACCGTTTGGGGGCAGTTTTTTGTCCAGTCGTATTTTGTCGATAAAGGGGTAACCAAGAAACATCTGAAAAACGCCCGGCTGGATGTGATCTTTGGAGCAATATGGACCGATCTGGTCGCTTATTTTATCATTATTTCCTGTGCCGCGACCCTTTATGTCAAAGGGGTAAGGATCGAAAGCGCTATTGACGCCGCCCGGGCCCTTGGGCCGCTGCTTGGAGATTTTGCCAAACATCTTTTTGCCTGGGGGCTGCTCAACGCTTCGATCCTCGGAGTTTGCGTTATTTCCATGGGGACCGCCTACGCGATAACCGAGGTCTTAGGAACAGAGCGGAAAGTAAACTCTTCTTACCGGGATGCTCCGCTTTTTTATCTGATCATTGGCTTTTGCATTTTTGTCTGTACTTTTCTGGTCCTTCTGCCGCAATTGCCGATCATGTTCATCCTGGTTGCTTCTCAGGCGTTGAATACAATTATTTTGCCGATCATTTTTGTGGTCATATTACGGCTTATTAACGATAAAAAAATGATGGGGAATCATGTCAACAGCAGCTTGTTCAACGCCATCGCCTGGTTGACGATCGTCTGCTTTACTGTTATTTCCCTGATCATGCTTTATTTGACCTTCTTTTAATTCCATGATAACATTCGACCTTGCATGTTCAAAAAAATACTGATCGCTAATCGCGGAGAGATCGCCGTCAGGATTATCCGGGCGGCCAAAGAGATGGGGATCAAGACAGTGGCCGTCTACTCCGAAGCGGACAAAGACTCGCTGCACGTCAAGATCGCTGACGAATCGTTCTGTATCGGGCCGGCCGCCCCGACCCAAAGCTATCTGAACATCCCCAGCATCATCAGTGTCGCCGAAGTTTCCGGCGCGGAAGCGATCCACCCCGGTTATGGTTTCCTGGCGGAAAATTCAAAATTTGCGGAGATCTGCGCCGCCAATAAGGTCGTTTTTATCGGTCCCGATCCCGAAGCGATGGACAAAATGGGGGATAAGGCGACCGCCCGAAAGACCATGGCCAAGGCCAACGTTCCGATCGTCCCCGGTTCCGACGGGACGATTTCCGACGAAGGGGAGGCGCAGAGAGTCGCCGAAAAGATCGGATTTCCGATCGCTATCAAGGCGACCGCCGGCGGCGGCGGCCGGGGATTACGCATTTGCCTTGACCCCAAGGATTTTCTCCACCTGATGCGGACCGCCAAGAGCGAAGCGGGGGCTGCGTTCGGCAACCCGGAAGTCTATTTGGAGCGGTTCATCGAAGAGCCGCGTCACATTGAGGTCCAGATCCTGGCCGACAGGCACGGCAATGTCGTTTATCTTGGGGAGCGCGACTGCTCGATCCAGCGGCGCCACCAAAAATTAGTTGAAGAATCACTTTCTCCGGTGGTTGACGATCGGACCCGCAAAAAACTGGGGGAAGCCTCGGTCCGGGCGGCAAAAGCGGTCAAGTACCACAGTGCCGGAACCATCGAGTACCTGTTCGACAAGAACGGCAATTTTTATTTTATGGAAATGAATACCCGCGTCCAGGTCGAGCATCCGGTGACCGAGATGATCACCAATGTTGATATTATCAAAGAGCAGATCATGATCGCGGACGGGGATCGGCTCAGGTTCCGCCAGGGCGACGTTAAATACCAGGGACACGCGATCGAATGCCGAATTAATGCTGAAGATCACACCCGCAATTTCATGCCGAGCCCGGGGGAGATCAGGGCTTATCATGCTCCCGGCGGGCCTGGTATCAGGGTCGACAGCCACGTTTATTCCGGCTATTATATCCAGCCGCACTACGACTCTCTCGTCGCCAAACTGATCGCCTGGGGGAAAACCAGGACGGAAGCGATCCAGCGGATGGAGCGGGCCTTAGACGAGTACGTTATCGTCGGCATTCACACCACGATCCCTTTTCACCTGAAAGTCTTGCGCAATGAAGCTTTCAAAAGAGGGGAAGCGACCACCAAGTTTATCGAAGAGCATTTCGGGAGCTGATCAGCCCAACTCCGCCCCGATCCTTCTGAAATTATCGGCGATCTCGCGCATGTTGATTGGCCGTTGATTTATATCAGGATGCATCAATTGAAAAATATAGCGAGCAAAAGAGGTCTCTTTTAGTTCCGCCGGCAGATTGCTTTCTTTGATCAATTCCGCGACCCCCGCGCTCCGATACGCCCAGATATTTTCGACAAAATTATATACCGTGTCGACCGGTAAACGTTCCCCGTAATGAATATGTCCGCCGCCGGAAGCCAGGGTGAAGGCGGTGCTTCCTATTGAGTAGGCATCGATCCTTGGATCTTCTTTCTCCGGCGGCTCAAACACATATTCAGGCGGGAAAAAAGCTAATGTTCCGAAGTGGCCGTTTATTGGCCGGTCGGCAATTCTGGTTGAAGATCCGAAGTCGATTAGGCCAACTATCTGTTCTTCCTGGTCGTATAGAATATGGGCGGGTTTTAGGTCTCGATGGATAATGCCGTGATCATGGACCCTGGCCAGCAGTTCAGACGCCCCGGCAAGCACCGTGCCAGTCAACCAACCGAGCCTTTGTCTGCTTGGTACAAATTTGAGGGTTTGGTCGCTAAAGGCGTTCATTGCTGTTCCATTTACTGAAGAGATAACGATAAACGGCATTTTATAAGGATATGGAGGTTGATTTCCATTTTTAAGCCAATCATGCCAATCCTGGCCAAAGCGCTGGTATTCGATAATGTCAGCTTGTCCGGCGGCCAAAAACCGCGGTACTCTGGGGATGTCAATTAAGGCGGTCAATGTCTCTTTTTCTTTTTCCAACCATTCATAGAGGCCGATTTCAGATCCGTGAGGAAATTTGATGAAAATCGGTTCAGGCTGACAAGGATGGCCAAAAGGTGTTTCAGGCGATATCAAAAAACCGCGATAAACTGGAGCGTTCCCATGTTTGATCCGGCCTTCAACGTCAAGAACAACCAGCCGCCTGTTATTGGCGTCACCAATTATTCTATAATTATCTGGGTTGCGCCAAATGGGCAAGCCGGCGTTCCTGCGGGCCGTTACCGATAGGCTTGGCGCGTTAAAACCAATATATGATTGAAGATAGGTCATGATCCTTGCTATTTATCGTCATAAATGTTGGATAATTTCAGACTTGAATGATATACTGAAGTTATGGGAAAACGAACAACCTCCCGCCGGTTGGCGATGCAGGCCATTTACCAGGCGGAAATATCCAATAATTCGATCGAAGAAGCGCTAAAGAACCTCTTTGAGTCGGAAAAATTCATTGATGAAACAATTGGCTTTTCCGAAAAACTGGCCAAACAGGCCTGGGCCGACCGGGAGTGGAGCGACCAGATAATCGCCAAATTTTCGGTCGACTGGCCTCTGGATAGAATAGGCAAGGTTGACCGGAGCATTCTCCGCCTGTCCTTTAGCGAGCTTAAAGCCGCAGAAACACCCCCTTCGGTCGTAGTTAACGAAGCGGTCGAACTGGCCAAAAAGTACAGTTCCGAAGAGGCGGCTAAGTTTATCAACGGGATACTTGGCGCGTATCTCCGCTTGCCTTAATCCCCGGCTTGAGCCAGACGCTAAAATGTGGTAAAATATCCTTATGTTTACAGGAATAATTGAGCAAATAGGCAGCGTTGCCTCTCTTGTCCGACAAGGGAGTGCGGCCAAGCTGGTCATTTATAGCAGGAAGTATTTTGAAGGGACCAAGGTCGGAGAAAGCCTTGCCGTGAACGGGGTTTGCTTGACCATTACTCACATCCGCCGCGACTACGTTGAGTTTGATCTTTCCTCGGAAACGCTTAAAAAATCCACTATCGGCGAGCTTAGAGTTAGCGATAAAGTTAATTTGGAGAAAGCCCTTTTGGTTACCGCCCGGCTTGGCGGGCACATTGTTACCGGCCATATCGACGGTGTCGGCGAGGTCCGCGAAACTGTCCGCTCCGGTGACGCGATTGAGCTTTATCTTGCCGTGCCGAGCGACCTGATGAATTATTTTGTGGCCAAAGGTTCGATCGCGATCAATGGTGTCAGCCTGACCGTTGCCGGTTTTCGGCAGGGGTTGCTGCGTGTTTCGATCATTCCGCTTACTCTGAAGCAGACCACTTTGGGGTCCCTGACCGCCGGAGACAAGGTCAACATTGAAGCCGACATCTTTTCCAAATATATTGAACACCATCTCCGGCGTGAAGAAGGCGTCGACATGCTCGACGACCCGATGATGCGGGTTGGATTTTTACCGATGGGCTGGATCGAGAACTGACCTTAAATGAACGTAAAATCTAAAATTAAATTCAATACAATTGCCGAAGCGATAGAAGATATCCGTAACGGAAAACTTGTCGTCGTGGTTGACGACGCCGACCGGGAGAACGAAGGTGACCTGGTCGTGGCGGCGGAAAAGATCACTCCGGAGCTTGTTAATTTTATGATCACTCATGCCAAAGGATTGGTTTGCGTTCCCATGACTGGCGACCGGGCCGACGAATTGGAACTTGACCAGATGGTCGGGAACAACCGGGAAAAACTCCGGACCGCCTTTACCGTGTCAGTTGACGCGCATCATCGCTTTGGGGTCTCGACCGGGATCTCCCCGTCGGACCGGGCAAAGACCATTGAAGTTCTGATCAATCCCAGATCAAAAGTGAACGACCTGGTTAAACCGGGCCATATCTTCCCATTGCGCGCTGTTGAAGGGGGGGTCCTGCGGCGGGCCGGGCATACCGAAGCTTCGGTCGACCTGGCCAAGATGGCCGGACTATATCCGGCCGCGGTCATTTGCGAGATCATTCATCAGGACGGCAGCATGGCGAGGGTCCCCCAGCTTATGGAATTTGCCCGCTGGCACAAGCTCAAGATCGTTACCGTTGCCGACCTGATCTCTTACCGGATGAACCACGAAAAGCTGGTCAGGCGGATCTCGACGGTAAAACTGCCGACCAAACATGGGGAGTTTTCGGCCGTGGGTTATGAGAACATCTTAAATGGCGAGAGCCATATTGCGTTGGTCAAGGGGAAAGTAAAAGGGAAAAAAGACGTCCTGGTCCGCGTTCATTCTGAATGTTTGACCGGCGACGCGTTTGGTTCGCTCCGCTGCGATTGCGGCGAGCAACTGGCCAAAGCTCTGGAAAAGATCGAATTTTGCGGCCTTGGGGTTTTGCTTTACATGAGACAGGAAGGGCGGGGAATAGGACTGAAGGACAAATTACGGGCGTACGAACTGCAGGAGCAGGGGTACGATACTGTTGAAGCGAACGAAATGCTTGGTTTTGCTCCTGACCTGCGCGATTACGGGATCGGGGCGCAGATCCTTTGTGACCTGGGCTTAACTTCGATCAAACTCTTGACCAATAACCCAAAAAAAGTTGTTGGTCTTGCGGGATACGGGCTAAAGATCACTCAACGACTGCCGCTTGAAGTGGGGTCAAATAAATTTAACGAAAAATACTTGCGGACAAAATCCCGCAAGCTGGGCCATTTATTAGAGGGGGTTGTTAAACATGGTAAAAGTGATCGCCGGAAATCTGGAAGCAAGTAAACTTAAGTTTTGCCTGATCGTTTCCCGGTTCAATGAAATGATCTCGAAAGGATTGGTTGGAGGGGCGGAAGACTGCCTGAAGCGCCACGGAGCCAAAGACGAGAATGTGACCATTGTCTGGGTGCCGGGAGCGTTTGAAATGCCGTTGGTCGCGCAGAAGCTTGCCAAGAACTATGACGCGGTCATCTGCCTTGGCGCGGTGGTCAGGGGTGGAACGCCGCATTTTGAATATGTCGCTTCCGAAGCGGCCAAGGGGATCGCCCAGGTTGGCCTGCAGACCGGTGTCCCGGTGATCTTTGGCGTTTTGACGACTGACAACCTGGAGCAGGCGCTCGAGCGCTCCGGAGTCAAATCAAATAAAGGGTTTGCCGCCGCCCAATCAGCGATTGAAATGGCAAACCTGGGTAAGGAGATATAAGCCAGTGGCAAAAGTCGTATTAGAGAACGTTTTTAAATATTTCGATGATGTCGTCGCGGTCAAGAACGTCAATTTGGAGATCAAAGACAAGGAGTTTGTCGTACTGGTCGGGCCGTCCGGCTGCGGCAAGACGACCACTCTCCGGATGATCGCCGGGCTTGAAGAAGTTTCTGAAGGGAAGATCTATATCGGCGACCGGCTGATCAACGATGTTCCCCCTAAAGACCGGAACATTGCCATGGTCTTCCAATCCTATGCTTTGTATCCCCACATGAAAGTATTTGATAACCTGGCTTTTGGACTAAAGCTTCGCGGTTTGCCCAAAAAGGAGATCGATGAGCGGGTCAAGGAAGCAGCTGAAAGCCTGGAACTGACCAAGCTGCTTGATCGATTGCCCAAACAACTTTCCGGCGGCCAGCGCCAGCGGGTCGCGCTTGGCCGGGCGATCGTCCGCAATCCCCAGGTTTTCCTGATGGACGAGCCACTCTCCAATCTTGACGCAAAACTCCGTGTCCAGATGCGGGCGGAGCTCCAGCGGCTCCACAAGCGCCTGGAGACGACGATCATCTACGTGACTCACGATCAGGTTGAGGCGATGACCCTGGGGCAGAGGGTTGCCGTGATCCTGAACGGCGAGCTCCAGCAGGTTGAAAATCCGGTCAGCATTTATGAAAAGCCGGCCAATCGCTTTGTTGCCGGGTTCCTTGGTTCACCCCAGATGAATTTTATCAAGGGGATGATCAGGAAGAAGGCCGGGAAATATAGCTTTGAAGGGGAAGCCTTTACCTTTTTTGTTCCACCGGAAATTGACGGCGAGCTGGCGAACCATGTTGACAAAGAGGTCGTTTTTGGAATGAGGCCGGAAGACCTTTGGGATGTTCCTTCTTCCACCTGGCTGGAAGAGCAGCATCGTTTTCATATTAAAGTTAAAGTGGATTTCAGGGAGATGATGGGCTCCGACATCAATGTCTATGTCAAGGCGGGGAAAGATCAGATGATCGGCCGCATTGGGACATTTGCCGACCCAAAGCCGGGAGCCGAACTTGACCTGGTCATGGACCTGCGAAAGATCCACTTTTTTGACCCGGAGACCCAGAAAGCGATAGTCTAGGAAGAATAGGGAATTAGGTGAATAGGGAGAAGTTGATATTTGAAAAATCTTCACCTGGCGCGATCGGTTGTTCGCTGCCAGAGCTGGATGTTCCGGAAGTTGAGCTGGAAAAACTTATTCCGCCTGAGCTTATCAGGGGCGACCTTGACCTGCCGGAACTGACCGAGCTTGATGTTGTCCGCCACTTTACCCGCTTGTCGCGAATGAATTTTTCAGTTGATACTCAGTTTTACCCCTTAGGTTCCTGTACCATGAAATACAACCCCAAAGTTAACGAAGATGTTGCCAGTTTGCCGGGCTTTACCGAACTTCATCCATTACAGGAAGAAAAAGATATCCAGGGGATGCTGGAGCTCCTGTACAATTTTGAGCAGTACCTTTGCGCGATCTTTGGTTATAACGCGTTTACCCTTCAGCCGGCTGCCGGCGCGCACGGTGAGTTGACCGCCCTGATGATGATCAAGGAATATCACCGGGATAAAGGTGAAAAAGAGAGGCGCAAAGTCATTATTCCCGATTCCTCTCACGGGACCAATCCGGCTTCGGTGGCGATTGTCGGGTACGAACCGGTTGTTATTAAGTCTAATGAACGGGGAAATATCGATGTTGCGGCGGTCAAAGCGGCGCTTGGGCCAGACACCGCCGCGCTAATGCTGACCAATCCCAATACTCTGGGACTATTTGACGAGCATATTCTGGAGGTTGCCGAACTGGTCCATAAAGCGGGAGGGCTACTTTACTACGACGGAGCAAATGCCAATGCCAATCTTGGGATCTGCCGTCCGGCTGACCTGGGTTTTGATGTTGCTCATTTCAACTTACACAAGACTTTTTCTGCACCGCACGGCGGTGGTGGGCCGGGGGCCGGGCCGGTAGGGGTCAACAAAAAACTGGTCCCGTTTCTTCCGACGCCGCGGATAGTTAAAAAAGGGAAGAAATACAAGTTTTCTTCTGACGTTTCTCCGAAATCGATCGGCCGGGTCCATCCTTTTCATGGCAATATAAACGTTATTATTAAAGCATATGCTTATATCCGCTCCTTAGGCGGAGCAGGGTTAAAAAAAGTTTCTGAAAAGGCGGTTGAGAACGCCAATTACATGATGAACCGGCTCAAAGAACATTATTGGCTTCCTTACGACCGACCCTGTCAGCATGAATTTGTCCTGTCGGCCAAGTGGCAAAAAGAAAAATACGGGGTCAAAGCGCTCGATATCGCCAAAAGATTGATCGACTACGGGTTTCATCCGCCGACGATCTATTTCCCGCTGATCGTGGAAGAGTCTCTGATGATCGAGCCGACCGAGTCGGAATCAAAAGCGACCCTGGACGAATTTTGTGACGCGATGATCGCCATTGCCAAAGAGTGCGAAACAACGCCGGAGCTGGTGAAAAATGCGCCTCAAACCACGCCGGTAAGAAGGCTGGATGAAGCGAAAGCGGCCAGAGACCTTAACCTGCGCTATTTTTTCGGCGGAAAATAATCCGGTCGCGGGCCGACAGCCGGAAAAATCATTTCCAAAGGACTCACCGGGGGAATGTGGTCATCAATAAAGGTCAGATTCTCATTTGTTGAAAAAAAGTAAGTGCCTGATGTTTCCCGGCGGATTGTTTTTTCCCTGGTGCCAGCTGGGCTTCTTTCTATTAAAAAAGCTAACCCGCTATTTAATAAAGCCGCGAAATCAGCCGCTATCCCTAAAAAAACTTCCCGGCGTAGGGAGGGAGGCAAGGAGTTTGCTCCGTTGGTTGATCCTTCGTCGATTGCTTTGTATCCCTCAAGCAGTCTCATGACTTCTTGCCGAGGCGCGAGAAAAAAGAGACGGTCATTTCCCTCGGTCGGAATAAGCGGTCGATGTTCACCTTTGATGCCACGAAAGAACAAAGCCTTGGCCCCCCCTGGCTTATCAGCCGAGACGACGGTTCCCCAGCGAAGCGGGAGAATTGAGCTAAGTCTACTGATCAGCGGCATCTACGTTTTCCAATGGATCAATGGCGATTAAGCGGCTGTTTGGGTTAAGCAGGGAACGCATCCCCTGAAAGAAAGAGGCGAGCGCACCCAGCAAATGCCCCATTTTCAGCCGCACGTAGGAGAGTTCAAAAGCGGATGTCGAGTCGTGAGGATTGATTGCCAGCGCGTGCTGGAAGCAGGTGGCGGCTGACTCATAATCTTTGCCTTTACTCCAGGCTAGACCTAGAACCTGCCATATAAAGTATCCCCGACGGCTCTCATCTGGGTTCCGTTCAGCGATCGTTTCAATGACGTAATTGTGGTCGAGCAGCAGCGCTTTTTTATAATACCGCTCCATGTTGTTGATGTCTCCCAGGTGGCCAGCCGCTTCCCCCGCCAGACAGAGGAGGTAACGATCGTTTTGAAAGACATTAAGGGCCTGGTGAATAACAACTTCGGCGTCGCCGTATTGTCGCAGATCCAAAAGAGCTTTTGCCAGATTATAGCGGGCGGTCCGGTATTGTGGGTCCAGCGTGATTGCCACCTTGAAACAGGCGACGGCGTTTTCCAGGTTGTTCAGGAAAGAGCGGCCGCTGGTTAATGTTTGCGGGAAGAGCTCCGCCAATTTAATTTTAATAATTAGACGATTATTGGGCGTGACTCCATTTTTGGGATTGCTCCGGTCAAGCTTGAGGCCAGACGATGATGAGTCAGCGCTGTCGAGTAATAGATTAAAAGCGGCGGCAATCTGGGAAGGTGAAGGGTTTGGCCCGAGCCCCTGACTGGTAAAGTATTTGTCTAACTCAGGTTGAGCGGCCCGCTCGACGGCAAACGCCGCGGCGTTGATTTCACGTTCGGTGAATGGGATAGTCCCTTGCTTATTGCCGATTTTTAGTTTGGCGAGCCCCAGGGCGTTGAAGGTTCTCTGGCTTTGATTTTGTCCAGCCAGCGCGGCGCCAGCGACGCAGTCGTTAAGCTCCTGGCACCATTCGGCATGTCCCAGGCCGATCGCGTCCTGCTGGACGCGCCAAAAAATCCGGTTGGTGCAGCTTTTCATATAGACAGTAGCGTCGTCAACAATGGTGCCTGGCCTTTCTGGTATTTCCGCGAAGGAATGTCTGGCGGCATCCAATAAATAATACTGATCGCGGCCGGTATAATCGTTTCTGATGGTAACGACGACATTAGCGTGAGACTCGTTCTCTACCATGTTGAATTCAGCGGTGAGGCCGGCGGCGCGGAGCAGAGAAATTAACAGTACGCTGAATTCAAAACAAGTCGCGACTCGCTCTCCCGGGGGGAGGGTGATCATCTGGTTGGGAAGGATACTGCCGTATTTCAACCTGGCGGCCGCCGATGGGTCTTCGCTGTATCGGACGCCTAACCCGCCGGAAACAGTTGGGAGCCCCCAGACGGTGCCTAACTTTTTTGAATAGGAGGGAAAGATCTTTAAATTTATTCGAGAGAGGGAAACGGCAATTTCTTCAGATTGATTTACAATTGAAGTTAATATTAACAGCGAGTGATAAACAGGTGAATATATCTCTGGAGCATTTCCCCGGAGTTTTCCTAAATGTCCCAAAACAGCGGAATCGCTCTGCATAATAGGATGCTGGAGCCCCATTTTTTCTAATACAGCCAAAAGATCTTTATTTCGTTCTGATGAACTGCCGCCATGATTTAGCAGGGCGGCGAAGACTTGACTCCGATTGCCGGTTTGTGGGAGAACAAGAGAAGGGTGAGCACCAATAAACTGTCTGACAAATGTTGTTTTTGGTGGTTGACCAGCGTTACAGTGCAAACCTTGTCTGACACTTGTCGGTCCTGGTGTTCGCATTTTGAATGGCCCCCTAAAGTATATTTTTTCGCTCGTATATAATTATCGTTAAATAATTGAGGAAATTTCATTAGTTGATCCGGGGCTTAGAAAGTTCTATGGACATGGTGACCCCCCTCAGTTAATTAAGATCGGATATATCAGCGAGATATACTATAGAAAGCTCAAGCAGATCTTAAGAAGCCGTGTCATCACACACGGGAAAGGAGTCACCAGTGGCAAGTGTAT
>JAHJKL010000047.1 GCA_018822365.1 Candidatus Margulisiibacteriota bacterium | reverse complement strand
TGAACCGACGACCGAAGCGAAAGTAAAGATAGAGGCGGTTGGGGACAGCATCGCGACCGATGAATCGGCCGGGGTATTTACCATCCTTGAGGGAGATGTCTATGGCCCAACAATTGAGGTTACCTCCCCAATCGCGGGAGATAAGTGGCGGGGAGGCTCGATCCATGAGATCACTTTTACCGCGACCGATGAATCAGGGATCAAACCGAATTCCCTCTGGATCTGGTATTCGACCGATGAAGGGACCAGCTATCTTTATCTTATAACTTCTGAAGCTGATATTTCTTCGCCATATAGCTGGACCTTGCCGGCGGACATTTCCACGACCGAAGCAAAGATCAAAGTTTCTCTCCAGGATAATTCCATCAACCAGAACTGGGGGACGGCGGAGAGCGGCAGTTTTACCATTGAGGCAAGGGTTGTGCCGATCCTGCTATCTGTCACGCTGGAAGCCCCCAGCGGCGGAGAAAACTGGATCGCCGGGATGAGTTATTATATTTCCTGGGAGACCAGCGGCTCACCGGAAACGATCAATCTTTATTACACCACCTCCGAAGCGCTCGGTTATCAATTAATTGAGGCCGACTTGCAAGACGATGGTTCTTATTTCTGGATGATTCCTGATGAGCCGACAACCGAAGCCAAAGTGAGGATCGAAGCGGTAAAGGGGGGGCAAACCGTTACGGATGAATCTAACGCTCTCTTTACGATCGAAGCAAGCTCGATCAGCGTCAATTTGCGCGACGCCAGCGACTCCAGTGATTATTCCACCTGGGAGGTCGGGGCCGCAAAACTCTTAAATACCGTCTATATCATGGCGACTTCCGAGTGTGTGATCGTCAAAAATGAAGGGAATGTGCCGGAAGATTTTAGTCTGTCCGGAGTAACGACCAATTGGACCTTGAGCTCGACCGGAGAGAGCGGGCAGGAGATAGTTTTGCTCATGGGGCTGTTTAATGGAAATATTTCTCCGGCAGAAGTGGATTTTTCCACTACAAGTGATATTATTACCACCAGCCAGACCTGGGCAACCCAGGGAGGGGGCTCTTCAGGAAATTATGAAGGTGGAGAGAGCGGGGAAAACGTGGCGAGCGGCGGGGCTCGTAAGTTGTATATTTATTTGCGCACGCCGGTCGCGATTACTACCGGCGCGGAAGAGCGAATAACAGTAACGGTTGGCTGTCGGAAGCATTAAAAGGGGTGTCGAATGGCGAAAAATGTCTTATTGGCTGGGATGATCATTATATTATCAGCCGGGGTTTTTGCCGCTGGGATCAAAGTTTCTCCCGGAGCATTTTGCGCGCAAAATATTGAGATCGGCAAAGATCTGGACCTCGGGGTTGACCTGACCATCGAAAACAGCAGTGATAGCCAGCAATCGTTTTGCCTCTCGCCGATCAAGCCGAGCCAGGCGAAAAGCCAGTGGCTCAAGGGCTATTCGGAAATTCCGGACCCAAAATGGCTCTATATGGAAAGTAATTGGCTTGAAGTGGCCCCGCGCAGTTCCGGAAAAGTCAGGATGCATCTGAAAGTCCCCAATGAAGAAAAATATCTTAATCAGCATTGGATCGTTTACGTCAATATTTCCAACGAAATGAAAAAAGGGGACCTTTTTGGTGTTTCGATCAAACCAAACTACATGTTCGAAACAAAAGCGGCTATGGTCAAAGGACGTCCGTCGGGAAGATTGGGCTTTGTTCCCAGTACGATCAAGGTCCCGATCATTCAGGGTAAGGCGATAACAGCGCGTTTGATCTTGTACAACAACGATAAGCGTCCCCATACTTATAAGGTGTTTTCTTTTCTCCCTCCTGCCGATTCGGGAAAGCAGGAGATCAACTTGAGTCCTGGTTATGAATGGGCAATGTCAGAGAAATGGATAAAACCTTTGAAAAATAAGGTAAAAATTGGGGCTGGACAAAAGAAAGAAATTGAGTTAAAAATAGCAGTCCCTAAGGCAAATTCAACCGTGACCAGAGGATGGGAATCTATCTTGATGGTTGAAGAAGAGGACGGGCTAAGCGGTTTTGCCAGGGTCTTGATAGAACCGAAAAAATAGTCAACGGCATCCTTTAAAAGGGGGAGATTGAAAATGAAAAAGGTTTTAGTTTTTATTCTGATCGGTTTGTCTGTTGTTCTTGGGGTGGCGGGGATCAGAGGGGCGCAAGCTGCAACCAGTGACAGTTTTACCATTACCATTACGGTCGGTTTTATCGGCATTTCTCTTAAAGATTATAATTTAGCTGATTATTCAACCTGGGCAATAGGCACAGTTACCGGAAGCAGTTTAAATACGATGGAAGCGGCCGGCGGAGTCGCTGGTGAGGAGGGGATCCTACTGGCAAACTTGAGCAATGTCGCTATTGACCTGGCAGGATTTGCCACCAACACGAACGGATGGTCCCTTGGGTCCCAAGGTGTTGACGCATACATTCTTTCTGCCAGAGGTTTTGGTGCCTGGCAGGCAGCTACATATCCAAATATGGTTTCTGCTGTTTCTGTTACCGCGACCAGTTCGCCTGGTACGGCGATCGACCCCAATATTTCAGCCACGACCGATCGTTATATTTATTTTAGCGTAGCGGCGCCAACTTCGGTCAGTGTGGGAGGGGCGAATACGATCACGGTAACGCTTGAAGCGACCGCGCATTGATATTTATTGGATGGTTATAAAATTTGATCATTACGCGAGGGTTGTTAATAGGATTACTGTTATCGGCAGTTTTTCTGGGTCAAACGTGGGCTAAAGGGCTTGAGGCTTCTCCAGCAGTTTTCCATTGGCGGGTAAAAACGCTTGGTAAACTGGTCAAACTACCTCTTCCGATCAAAGTGACCAATCACTCCAGGCTTCGCAGGACCTACCAGGTAAGTTTTAGATCGGCTCATGAGATAGGAGCAAAAGATGAACCTGGTTATAAGCCGATTCGCCGGAAGGAGTGGCTATCCGCATCGGTAAGTGAATTCATTCTTAACCCCGGGCAAAGCGGCGGTCCGGCGATTTTTGCCCTTATCCCGGATCAGCCTGAAAACTACGGGGGGAAATGGCTGGTCTATCTGCAAATTAAAGAGCGACCCCCTGGCGGCGACCAATTCGCCCTGGCTTGCTACACAAAGATCTATCTGGACGTGCTATGGAAAAAAACAAAAAATACGCGGTAATATTGAGCCTGGCAATTGCCGTCTTCCTTATTTCCCTGATCTCGACCGGCAGTCAGGCCAGGGATTCATTTTCAATTACCTTGACCGTAAGAGAGATCCACCCGGATCCTAATCCGCCGACAATATCGGTTCGAGTCGACGGGCGCTCCGTTTGGGCCAATGATTACATCAAAGTGAGGCCCAACTTTGATCTGGTCGTCAAAGATGATATCGCGGTCGATCCCGGATCGGTTAAGGTTTCATTAGATGGAAAAGGTTTGGGATATATTACGGTCAGCTCGTCCCAGAAAGAACTCGACCTGCAGGCTGGTGTCCCCTATAACCTGGAGGATGAGTCAGTTCGTTTTCATGCCCTAAAAGTTGAGGCGGCCGATATGGCCGGGAACACGACTATAAAAGAACTTACCGGATTAAAAGTTGCGACCGGATTGGTAAAATTG
>JAHJKL010000046.1 GCA_018822365.1 Candidatus Margulisiibacteriota bacterium | reverse complement strand
GATATATAGAACTTTGGCTTTTTTCAGGAATGTTGCCGGAACATTGTCCAGTTCGGGCAAGAAATTGTTTTGCGCGGTTAGCGGGAGATCATAAGTTTCGCCACCGGCCAGGGTGGTCGCGATTTTATAAACCGGATACGAGGGGTCTGGGACCAGGGCAATATCCCCCTGATCGATGAAGGCGAGGGAAAGATGGGCGAGCCCCTCTTTGGAGCCGATCAAAGCGCAGACTTCGTTGGTTGGGTTGAGGGGGACTTTAAATCTTTTGTCGTACCAGTCGGCGACCGCCTGGCGAAATGATAGCTCCCCTTTGGTTGAGGGATAATTTCCCGCCTCTTTTGTTTCCAAAACCTCGCGCATCTTTTTGAAGATATGGCTTGGCGTTGGCAAGTCGGGATCACCAATGCCAAAGTCAATGACGTCGACGCCGGATTTGATCAGTTCGGCTTTTTTCTCTTCTATTTTAACGAATAGATAGGGTGGGATCAAATTTAGTCGTTTAGATTTGTTCATTTGGTTCTCCTTGTGTACCGAGACTGAACGTCGCGGTTAAAAGATATCCGCGGCGTTTAGCCGCTGGTTACGAAGCTCCCTTCAAAAACTTTTTCGGCCGGGCCGCGCATTAACACGTGGCTGTCTTCTCCCCACTCGATATCCAGGTTCCCCCCGGGAAGCCGGACCAGGGCGCGGCGCCCGGTTTTACCTGCCAAATTAGCGGCGACCAGGGCGGCGCAGGCGCCGGTCCCGCAGGCGAGGGTTTCGCCCGCCCCCCGTTCCCAAACTCTGACTTCAAGCTCTTTATCGTTCAAAACTTTAACGAACTCAACGTTGGTTCGATTTGGAAAATGGGGGTTGTTTTCGATCTCCGGGCCGATTGCCGCTAGGTCTAGACCGCCTAAGTCATCGACAAAGATTACCGCGTGCGGGTTCCCCATAGAAACTTCTTGAACATTATACGTTTGGTTGTTAGTCGTGAGTTGTAAGTTGTCGGTTATCTTGGGTTCCCCCATGTCAACTTCCACGTTGCTGATCCGTCCGTTTTCTTTGATGACCGCCGGCAGGAGGGTTCCGGCCAGTGTCTCCACCGAGATCACCTCTTCGGATAACTTGTCGGTCTCGTAAACATAGCGGGCGAAACAGCGGATCCCGTTGCCGCACATTTCGGCTTCCGACCCGTCAGGGTTGATAATTTGCATCCGGTAGTGCGCTTTGGTCGACGGCCAAACCAGGAGGAGGCCGTCGGCGCCGATCCCAAAATGCCGGTCGCACAGCCCGATCGCCAGTTGCTTCAGGTCCAGCTGGTCAAGTTTTTCCTTCCGGCCGTCGATCAGGACAAAATCGTTCCCCAGTCCCTGCATTTTAGTAAAATTAAAAGTAAGCGGCATATGTCCTCTCACTCTCCCAAACAATGACTTTGTGGGTTGATTTATAACGATTTTTTAGTTCATCAAACAAATATTTGGCCAGATTTTCCGAAGTCGGATTGATCTTGTCGAAAGGGGACGTTTCGTTAATATAATTATGGTCAAACTGGTCCAGGGTCGCGGCCAAAACCTTTTTGATCGCTTTAAAGTCTTCCAGGAGCCCCAGCTTGTTAAGCTTGCTTCCCTTTAAATAGAGCTGGATCCGCCAGGTGTGGCCATGCAGGTTCTCGCACGGGCCTTCATAGCCCCGCAGGGCGTGGGCAGCGTCAAAAGTATCTTCGACCATCAGCTCGTACATACTTGTATTTTACACTTATTTCAGGGGCAAATCTACCCGGGTCGCCCTGGTAATATTCTTGCCAAGGAGCCGGGAGCCCAGCTCCTGGAAATGGCGAGGCTCTCCTGTTGTTAGGTATTCATAAGATGCGGCTGCTCCGACGGGCTTCAGCGTGCCGGCTTTTTTTAGCGATCTTTTTGCAGCGGCAACCGCCGCTCCGGCCGGGTCGACCAGGGCGACTTCCGGACCCGCGACCTCCCTGATCACTTTTGATAAATGAGGATAATGGGTGCACCCCAGAACCAAAGTGTCGATCTTGTCGTTGAGCAGTGGAGTCAGGTATTCCCTGGCAGCTTTACGCGCCTCTTCGGTGTCTTCGCATCCCCCCTCGACCAGCGGGACAAAAAGAGGGCAGGCCTGGGAATACACCAAAAGATCGGGGTTCAATGTTTTAATGGCCTTTTCATAGGCCCCGGAGTTGACCGTTCCGCTGGTAGCGATAACCCCGATCTTCCCTGAGTGGGTCGCGGCCAGCGCCTCTTCGGCACCCGGCTCAATTAGGCTAACCAAATATATAGCGAATTCATCCTTGATGACCGGATAGGCAAGGGAAGAAGAGGTGCCGCAGGCCATGATGACCATTTTTACCCCCCGCTTGACCAGAAAACGGATGATCTCCCGATTAAAAGAGAGTATCTCTTCCGGCGAGCGGTTCCCGTAAGGGACCCGGGCGGTATCGGCAAAATAGACAACGTCTTCTCCCGGCAGCTGGCGTATGATCTCTTTAAGGACGGTCAATCCCCCCACCCCGGAATCAAAGACCCCAATGGGAGATGAGGGGGGGGGCTTATAGGAAAGCGGCCGGGCCGAAAGATTCTCCATGTTAACGTGGGATATTTCTAAAATAAATTTCTACCCCTTTCAGGATCGAGCCGGCGACCTTATCTTCAAAATCGGCCGAGCGGGCCAGGTTGGCTTCGCTCGCGTTGGACAGGTAGCAAGGCTCAAGCAGTACCGCCGGAATATTTGAGTACTTTACAATAAAGAAACGGACCCGGCGGAGCCCCCGGTCTTTGCGGCCCAGGTTCTGGACCAGCGCTTCGTGCATGATCCCGGCAAAGCGACGGCTGACCGGATTATAATAGTAACTCTCGGTCCCTTTGATCCCCGAATCGATAGTTGAATTATAATGAATTGAAATGAAAATGTCAGCTTTTGTTTTGTTGGCAAAGGCGGCGACCTCGCTCAGGCTGGAGCGCCGGTCCTCGTTTCTGGTCAGATAAACAGTCCCCCCGGCTTCGCGCAATAATTTGGCGGTGCGGCGGGCGGTCGATAGGGTAAGATACTTTTCCTGGATACCATTGCAGGCGGTTGCTCCCGGGTCGTCTCCTCCATGGCCGGGATCAAGGATAATGGTTTTACCGGCAAGCGGCCTTCGGTCAGGCTTATAAATAGTTGTTTTGGCAGGTAAAACAGGTGATAACTTAACCGGCTTTAAGCGGGCAAATTTAGGCTTGGTGTTTTTTGCTTCCCACGAATATTGTTCGTTGTAAACAGAATCGGAGCGGTCATATATCTCAATAACTGTCTTATTACGCCCAAAA
Source organism: Candidatus Margulisiibacteriota bacterium (assembly GCA_018822365.1). Taxonomy (NCBI): domain Bacteria; kingdom Bacillati; phylum Candidatus Margulisiibacteriota; species Candidatus Margulisiibacteriota bacterium. Next base: position 2,822 of record JAHJKL010000046.1, on the reverse strand, counting down.
ACGTTAATAATATCGTAGTCAATATTTTTCTTTAGGTTGATCACCAGCCTGGCGGTATTCCGGTCTTTTTGAATGACATTAAAACTACTGATCCTCTTTGATTTTCCCTTACTTATTATAATATTAGATGATTTGATTGTTCCGGGAAAATCGATATAGAGTGTTCTTTCGAGCAGCAACCCTTTGGCCTCGCTCCAGCCGCTGGTGTAGATATCAAGATAGTCGATCCCCCGGTCCCTGATCGCCTCGATGTTGGTGATTGCGGCTTGGTCGGCTTTAACCGGTGAAACTATGAGAAAAAACAAGGTCATCAGAAAAAAAATCAAGAAACCAGCGACTAAACGTCGCGGTTTCTTGAGCCCCCTCGCCCTTTGGGAGAGGGGGTTGGGGGTGAGGGTTGTTAGGAATTTACCCATACTTTTTAACTAGTTCAAGCAACGTCTCTTTTTGGTTCAGGCTCGGATCGTCCAGGACTTTTTCCAGAAGGTGATCGAGGATCTCGCCGACTTTCGGGCCCGGAGGGATATTTAACACTTTCATAATGTCTCTGCCGTCGACCTTGAGCTCCTTGACGTGGAGGGCGTTCTCTTCTTCAATGATCTTGTCGATCCGCCGGCGGAGTTCATTGAGGTAGTCGGTTCCCATGGTCCCTTTCATCGCTTTAGCGTCGGCACGGCGGAGCTCGAACAAGGTCTCAATGTTCTCCAGGCCGCCCGCCCGGCGGATAAAGCGGCGGACAGCGGCGTCGCTCCACTCCGGCCGGTAGTCGAACATGTGGCCGGCAATAAGGGAGGAAACTTGTTCGGTCTCGCTATTGCCAAAACGGAGCCGGCGCAATATTTCTGAAACAAGTTTGGCCCCGACCTGGTCGTGATTGTAAAAGGTCATTCCCTCTTTGCAGGAGGGTTTGCCGATATCGTGCAGCAGGGCGGCGAGGCGGAGGGTCGGGTTGTCGGCCGGCGCGGCATCACAGGCCCGGAGGCTGTGCCAGTAGACGTCATAGTTGTGAAACTCGGCCGGTTGTTTGACCCCAAAACAAGCGTCAAGTTCGGGGATCAGAAGCTTGAGCAAGCCGGTTTGCCGCATCAGTTCAAGGCCGATCGATGGCTGGCCGGTCTTGAGAAGTTTGATCAATTCGTCGTGAAACCTCTCCGGAGCGACCTTTTTAACCGTTTCCAGCGCGGGAGGAATGGCCGCCAAGGTTTTTGGGTCGATAGAAAAACTGAGCTTGGCGGCCAGGCGGCAGGCCCTGACCGGCCGGAGCCCGTCCTCGAGAAACCGCTCCAGCGGATTTCCGACGGTTTTGATCAGGCGGCGCTTGAGGTCGGCCTGCCCGTCAAAGAGATCGACAAGTTTGTTTTCCGCCTGGTCATAGGCAAGGGCGTTGATGGTAAAATCCCGTCGGGACAGGTCGGTATTCAGGTCGGCGGCGAAAGAGACGCTTTCCGGATGCCGCCCGTCGGCGTACCGGGCGTCGGAGCGAAAAGTCGTTACCTCATACTGGCCTTCAGGCAAAACAACCAGCATGGTCCCGAACTCGATCCCGGTCGGGACAACTTTGTCAAAAAGCCCCTTGACCTCTTCCGGTCTGGCCGACGTTGCAATATCCCATTCGTCAGGGGCCAGCCCAAGCAGGGAGTCGCGGACGCACCCGCCGACCAGATAGGCCTGGAAGCCATGAGCTTTTAAAGTTGAGACGATATTTGCGGCACCGTTATCGATTGTGAACATGACGTTGATTATATCATAGCACTTAGTTTTATATCCCTCACCCCGTCGTCGCATGGCGACAACTTCCCCTCTCCCTTTGGGAGAGGGGCGCAGGGGTGAGGGATAAAAAAACCGCTTGCATTTATTTTGGACATGTTATAAAATTCTCACACAATCGTGAAGAGCAAAATATTTATAACACTTCTGATCGCGCTCTCCATTGCATTTGCCGGGACTTCCTGGGCAAATTGGGTTACCCAGGAAACAGGGACCACGCAAAATATCAACGCTATTTATTTCCCCAGCAACACCATTGGTTATGCCGTCGGCAATTCCGGGACCGCCCTGAAGTCAACCAATGGCGGAACAACCTGGGCCGTTTTTCCCGGAATGAGCGCGTCAAACTTTAACGATGTCTTTTTCCCGAGCGTAACTTCCGGATATTTTTTAACGACCAAAGAAGTTTACTGGAGCGATGGCGCGACCGCGACCGAAATTGGTTCCACTTTTGCCGTTGCCGCGAATACTGATTTTTTGAAGGGGAGCAAATACGGCTCCCATATTACTATCGTCGGCTATAACGTAGCGACCGCTCCGGCGACCAGCTACCTGGTTACCACAGATGATGGCGCCGCCTGGACCGCGACTGATATTACCAATTTAATTTCCGGCGCCGCGTTTATTATTAGAGGAGTTTTTACGACCGGCGAAGGAGCCGCGATCGATACCTGGCTTTGGGGAGTGACCTCAACAGGGTCTAACTGCGCGATCAACCTTAATGCTTCGGCGATGACGGTTACTTCGGTTGCCATCTTTGACGCGGCGGTTAACGATATTTTCTTTTATGATCGGAGCAACGGGTTTGCCGCCCTGGCTGACGGGACAATAAGCCGAACGACGAACGGCGGCACCAGCTGGGGAAATGTTGATCCCTTCCCCTCTTTGACCGTGCCGCTGAATTCGATCTTTTTTATTACCAAGGATTTTGGCTGGACCGCCGGGGACAGCGGAACAACTGCTTTTACGACCGATGGCGGCATCAACTGGGGGACTTACGATTATACTCCGGCAACCAACATCAATGATATTTTTGTCAGGCTGGTCTATCCGGG
>JAHJKL010000045.1 GCA_018822365.1 Candidatus Margulisiibacteriota bacterium | reverse complement strand
GAGCCGGTGGTTGAATAACGGACATGGCCTACGGCAATATGGCCGGTGATCTTGCTGATTATCTCTTCATTGAATACCACATTGACCAGTCCCATCCCGACGTGGCCGCGAAACTCCTTGCCGTCGGAGGCAAAGATCCCGGCCGACTCCTGGCCCCGGTGCTGAAGGGCATATAACCCGTAATAAACCAGCTTGGCCAGCGGATCACCATTGTATGAATAGATCCCGTAGACGCCGCACGCTTCTTTCAAATTATCCCTCTCTTTATTGCCGCGAATAAACTTCGCGGTTAAATTAACCGCGGCGTTTAGCCGTTGGTTATAAGGCTCTCCAACTTAGCAACTACGTCATTAACGCCGACCAATTCCATTTCGCCGCTCCGGCGCTGTTTGATCTCAACTTTCTTTTCTTTCAATCCTTTCGGGCCAACGATCACTTTAAAGGGTATCCCGAACAGGTCAATATCTTTAAGCTTCACGCCGATCCGGTCGATCCGATCGTCAAGTAAAGGGGCCAGCCCCCTCTTTAATAGATCATTGTAGATCTTTTCAGCCGTCTCCTTCTGCTCCGGTTCTTCCGCGTTGACCGGCACGACCGCTACTTTAAAGGGGGCGAGCGGCGTCGGCCAGATCATCCCGTCTTTATCATGGTTCTGTTCGATCGCCGCGGCAGCGGTCCGCGAAACGCCGATCCCGTAGCACCCCATGATCATCACCTGCTCCTGGTTCTTCTCGTCCAGGTAGACGCAGCGCATCTTGTCCGAATACTTTGTCCCAAGTTTGAAGATGTGCCCCACTTCAATACCGCGAGAAACCTCAAAATGGCCATCGACGCAGCGAGGGCATTTGTCGGCCGCCGCCGCGAAACGGAGGTCGCCGGTCAGATCCGCTTTATAATCCCGGCCGTAAACAATGTTTATTACATGGTGATCAGCTTTATTCGCCCCGGAGACCGCCAACGGGATCAGTTCAACCGCCTGGTCGGCGACGATCTTGACCCCTTTGAGCCCGACCGGACCGGCAAAACCAACCGGCGCGCCGGTCACTTTTTTAATGACCGCTTCATTAGCGAGCCGCAGGTCTTCAACTCCCAGAACTTTTTTTAATTTAGCTTCATTAATCGCATGATCGCCCCTGACCAGGGTGGCAACCGCCCCTTGCTCCGTTTCATAGATCAAAGTCTTGATCATTTTATCGGGGGTGATCTTCAGGAACACGGCCACTTCTTCGATCGTCTTAGCTCCAGGAGTACAAACATCCGTAACCTTTTCCTCTGCCGTTGCCTTTGCCTCTCCCTTCCACTTCCCCACTCCCGCCGATTCCCGGCTGGCCGAATAATCGCATTTTGTGCAATGGAAGATCTCTTCTTCGCCGGTCTCCGCTAGAACCATGAACTCCTGGGAAAAACCACCGCCGATCAAGCCGGAATCAGCCTCAACGACCCGGTATTTAAGCCCCATCCGGTCAAAGATCCGGCAGTAGGTTTGGTACATATTTTGATATTCCCTCTCCAGGCTCTCCGCGCTGGCATGGAAAGAATACGCGTCTTTCATCAGGAATTCACGCCCGCGCATCAGTCCGAAGCGGGGCCTCACTTCATCCCGAAATTTGGTCTGGATCTGGTAAAGATTGGCCGGAAGCTGTTTATAAGAACGGATCGAGTTGCGGACCAGGTCGGTAATAACCTCTTCGTGGGTCGGTCCCAGGCAGAATTCCCGGTCGTGACGGTCCTTGATCCGGAAAAGCTCTTTGCCGTAGAGCGGCCAGCGGCCGGATTCCTGCCAAAGCTCAGCCGGAATAATTGTCGGCATCAAGACTTCCTGGGCGCCGGAGAAGTCCATCTCTTCCCGGATAATTTGGATAACATTGCGCAACGTGCGGTAACCAAGCGGTAAAAAGGTGTAGACTCCGGCCGCCAGCTTTTTGATAAAGCCGCCACGGAGCATCAGTTTATGGGATACGACTTCCGCCTCGGATGGATCTTCACGAAGGGTCGGCGCCACCACCTGCGACATTCTCATTTAGCTCAACTTCCCCCCTACTGACCAGACTATTATACCTCATTTTTCCCTAGATATCAACCAATTCGTTAGCTGTTGATTTTCCTTTTATTGTGTGAAATTTTATTAATATCTAGCTGATATATACTTATGAGTTCTATTTCACGCTATTCTCTGGGATTGTCTTATCAGTATAGAGGCAAAACTTTTGGGCTAAAGGGGCCCATCTCTTATAAAATAGTGATTTGCCACCAACTTCCTCTGGTTAGCCATCATCTGAGGATTATTGAACGTATTTGCAAAGAATTGATTGACGCGTCTAATAACGGCAGATCCACCCAAAGAATGAACGAAGATCTGACTGGAATCAAAGTCGCGGCAGCCAAAATCCGTCAGCTCCACAACAAACTATCTCAATTATACAGCCACAAACCGAATCGATTATTCTTAAACACTTCAATAACGGAGGAGAATGGATCCAATAAAGACAAAACGGCCAGAAAAATAATTCATGATATTAACAATGTACTATCAACCTTAGCCTCCAACCCAAGATTTATCATTGATGACATACAAGATAATGAAGCAAACTTTTCCGAGCAAGATCTTGTTAGGCTAAGAAGTGTCATGGACAGCTGCCAGCGGGTCGAGGCGTCAGCAAGAGAAATTGGTCGCGTCATGAAAAGTATTTACGCTCTTCTGATTCACAATACAACGCCAAAATCAGCCAGAATCGAAAGTCCTCCGCCACCAACAACCCTGCCGCCAAAACGGATCCTGGTCGTCGACGACGAAGAAATGAATCGACGGCTTCTTCAACAGATCCTCTCCAGGCAAGGGCATACGGTCCAGACCGCCGCCAGCGCGGAGGAAGCGCTGACCCTTGACCTTGCCAGCTTATCCCTGGTCATAACCGATATTGATATGGGAGCGATAAACGGCTTATCTCTGGCCGAAAAAATCAGGGCCGGCCATGGCAACGCGGTCAATATTATCGTCATGAGCGGAGATCTTAGCCCAACCAGAAGAGAGATCGCGGCAAAACACGAGGTGAATATCTGCCTTGAAAAGCCATTAACCGCCAAGACCCTGCTGGCCGCCATCTCCGACATTTTCTCTGACAAATAAATCTGCGCCCGGCAGGGATCTCCCGATGGACATAATATTACAATAACAATGAAATCATCGGGATCCCGTCGATTCCATCATTATTAAATTAATTAATGAACGACGGGAGAACCTGCTACCTTCCCGATCCGATCGGGACGCTTTATCCAAATGAGTTGATAATTAATTTATGCGCCCGGCAGGGATCGAACCTGCTACCTATTGCTTCGAAGGCAATCGCTCTATCCAAATGAGCTACGGGCGCATCATCGGTTCAAAGGAAAAACTTTAGCCTTGGGAAAACCGTTAAAGTTGGTCGCCGAAGCAATGCTGTAGGCGCCAATATTATCGACGTACAAGAGATCTCCGATCGCCAGGTCCGGCAGCATTTCGCTGGTTGAAACAGTGTCAAACGCGTCACAGGTCGGACCGACCACCGCGCAGATCTTTTTCTCCCCTCTCTTTTTGAACGAATGGAAGTGATAAGGACAATGGTCAAAAACTACTCCCGAGAGCGTGCCGTAAACACCGTCATTGACATAATACACGGTCTTGCCGTCGCGCACCGCTTTGCCAATGATCTTGACCACCAGCTTGGCGGCGGTCGCCACCAGGTAACGCCCGGGCTCGGCTACGATCTCCACTTCTTTGGGGAAAAGACGGTCCAGCTCTTTGCGGAGCTTGCCGGCAAAAATCTCAAAATCAGGGACCGCGTCATCGTATGGAACAGGGAATCCCCCGCCGATATTTAAAACCTTCATCTGGTGCCCCCGGGAAGAGGTCTCTTTAAAGATCTCGGCCGAGGCTTCAAGGGCGGTAATATAATTATCAATATTACAGCACTGGCTCCCGACATGAAAACTGACCCCTTCGACCGACAACCCCAGGTCAAACGCTTTTTCAATTAAATTGGGGGCATCTCCGGGTTCGATCCCAAACTTGCTCGACAATTCGACCATTGAACCGACATTTTGGACCCTGATCCGGCAAATTAACCCGGCATCCGGGCAATATTTCTTGATCTTGACCAGTTCCTCGGCGTTATCATAGGTCATCAGAGTGTTGTAGTTCTTAATCTTTTTTAACGTCTCGACCGGCTTAATGGTATTGGCAACTATTATCCTGTCCCAGATAAACGAGGTTCGCTTCTTTCCCCGAAGCTCTTTTTTGGGCATATTATCCAAGACCAGATTAAATTCTTCCAGAGAAGCGACATCAAACCCGCAATCCAGCGGATAAAGGGTTTGGATGATCTCCGGATCGGAATTCGCTTTGATCGCGTAATAGAGGCCAACCCGGGGGAGAAACCGTCTCATCCGGCGGTAATTCTCGCGAATGACTTCGTGGTCAAGAACAAAAAGCGGCGTCCCGTTCTTTTTTGCCAGCTTGAAAAGGTCCTGATTGTTCAATTACTTCACCAGAAAGGTCGTAAACTGCCAGACGTCATCCTTTTTCGGCGTCGGCATATCAAACTTGGTGAACTTGGTATTCAGGTTGTCCAGCGGGGTCCAATTGACCGGCTTGGAAACGAACGGTTTGATATACGGCTTGGCAATTTTAAGGATCTCTTCGTGGTCGATATCGTCGGGCATCAGGAAACCCCGCTTGGGGTTCTTGATCATCCAGATGGAAGCGGCCACGACCGAGATCGCCACCTGCATGGTGGTCGCCTGCTGGTGCGGGACCAGCTTCCGGGAAGTGTGGATATCAAGCAAGCTGCCACACCACCAGGAATTGAAGTCATGCCCCATGAGCAGGACCCCCAGCTCGTCCCGTCCGGAAATGATCTCGTCCGACATGATCCTTTGCTTCTCCTGCATTTTGAATTGGCGCATCTCCAGCTCCCGCAGGGAGACAACAGCACAGTCGCTCGGACAATAGGCATAATGGACCGTTGGACGATACACTGCTTCTCCATGCTCCCAAACGGTCAATCGATCAGAAATGCTGAATGCTTCACCGTGGCGAATGACCATCCCGGTGATCTCGCCGCACGGGACCCAGGAACGGACCCAGGTCCTCATCCCAAGCGTTCGTAAACAGATCTGATTGCGCGGTCCGGTCTCATGGAAAAAGGCCCCTTCAGGAACATACTTTTCGTGCGTCCCCCAACCCAGTTCGGCCGGAGCGACCCCTTCTTCATAAAAACCTTCAATGCTCCAGGTGTTGACGAATTCATTGACCTGCTTCGGCTGGTCGGTGATCTGGGTATCACGCTCTGAAATGTGAACAACCTTGGTCCCGGTCAGCATCGCCAGCCGGGCAAAATCTTTGACCCTGATATATTCTTCAAGTTGTTTATTCCGTGAATTTTTTGGTTTTTCCGCGATGATCTTTTCCGCGATCTGGATCAAAGCGTGTTTGGTAAAGTGGGAAACAAGCCCCGGATTGGCCCCATGATCGACGATCGCGGTCGTTCCGTTGTTGTTCCCCCATCCTTCGATCATTTTGCGGATCTCCATATGGCGGGCATAAAGAGTATACTTGGTCGGGTCGTTCCTTTGTTCGTCCTTGTATGGATCCCATTCTTCTACAGAAGTATTGACATAAAGGACCTGGTTATCACGGCACCAGGTGACGATCGATCGGCAATCAATGTTCCAGGCCAAGTCGATGATCAGATCACCTGGACCAACATATTTGGCCAGGAGTTTCTTGTAGTTTTCCTTGGTTACCCGGTCGATAACGTATTTAACCCCTTTTTTAAGCGAGTCCTTTACTCGCTTT
>JAHJKL010000044.1 GCA_018822365.1 Candidatus Margulisiibacteriota bacterium | reverse complement strand
GAATTTTTCATCAGCGACAAGAAGAGTCCCTGGCGCGGGACTTCGCTTTATGACCTTTACCAAAAAGCGGCCACGCCGTGGGAATGGCACAAACCGATCTTCAAACTTTGCAAGAAGCTGGGGATGATCGGCTTTAGCACCCCGTTTGATGAAACAGCGGTCGATTTTTTGGAAGAATTAGACATCCCATTTTATAAGATCGCTTCTTTTGAGAATAACGACTTGCCGCTGGTCAAAAAAGTCGCCAAGACCGGGAAACCGATCATTCTTTCCACCGGACTGGCGACCCTGGCCGAGCTTAAGGAAACGGTTCAGACCGCCCGCCGGGCCGGTTGCCGGGATCTGGTCTTGCTCAAATGCACCAGCTCTTATCCTTCGTCCCCAAAAAACTCCAATATTTTAACCATCCCTAGTCTGCGGCAAACCTTCAAATGCCAGGCGGGGATCTCGGACCATACCTTAGGGCTGGGGGCGGCGATCGCCGCGGTCGCCCTTGGCGCGACGGTCATTGAGAAGCATTTCACTTTATCTCGCGCCGCTGGCGGAGTGGACGCCGCTTTTTCGCTCGAGCCGGCCGAATTGAAACAGCTGGTCGAAGAAAGCGGGCGGGCCTGGGAAGCCTTGGGCAAGGTGAGCTATGAACCGACCGCCGAAGAGAAAAGATCTCTGATCTATAAACGGTCGCTCTACGTCGCCCAGGACATGAAAAAAGGGGAGGCGTTCAATAAACAGAATCTGCGGGTGATCCGGCCGGGTTACGGGCTGGCGCCAAAATATTACGATGAACTGCTCGGCAAAAAAGTAAAGCGCGACCTAAAGAAGGGGACCCCGGTCGGCCGGGAGATGATATGAAAAAATCGCTGATCATTTCAGGAAAGAATATTTATTTGAAAGAATTCCAGGTCGGCGATATTACCGCTGATTACATCAACTGGCTGAACGATCCCGAGGTCAACCAGTATTTGGAGTCGCGTCATGTTAAACAGACAAAAAAGACTGTGGAAGCCTATGTCCGTTCCTTTGCGGGTTGCGACCGTAAATTGCTTTTCGGGATATTTGACCGGGCGACTGGTTTGCACGTTGGCAATATTTCTTTTTCCGACCTTAATCATCGTCACGGCTACGGGGTGATCGGCATCGCCGTCGGACGGAAAGCTTTTTGGGGGAAGGGGATAGGGACCGAAGCGATCGAACTGCTTGTCGCTTACGGTTTTAAAATATTAAAGCTCAAACGGATCGAAGCGGGGATATACGCCAACAATCTGGGATCGATCGCGATCTTTAAGAAGGCTGGGTTTAAGATCGAGGCGGCGCTTCGGGAGCGGTATCAGTTAAAAAACAAAAGGGTCGATGGCTTAATAGTTGGATTTTTGAAGGAGGATTGGTCCGGTGCTTAAAGAAAAAAATATTCAAAATATAATTATTTACACAGCTCCCAATTTTGTGGGGTACGCCTTGAGCGTGATCACGATCCCGATCATGACCCGGCTACTGCGGCCGGCCGATTACGGGATCATCATCATGGCCAATCTCTTTCCGGCGATAGCGGTTGGGCTTTTAACTTTTGGCTTGGTTAGCGCCACCCAGCGGAACTATTTTCAATACCGCAAGGACAAGGAACAACTGAACGGCTTGATCATGACTTCCCAGGTGTTTTTGTTCCTGATGCTGATTGCCAGTTCGATCGGAGTTTATCTTTTACGGGATAATATCTCCCAAATGATCATTGGCAAGACGCTCTACGGTAACGCGATCTTTGTCGCTTACCTGGCCGCTTATTTAGCTTACATCAATAGTTTTTATCTGACGATCTTCCAGAGCATGGAGCGGGCCAAGCTCTTTGCCGGCTTTATAGTGACCCAAACCATTATGACCAGCGGGCTTAATCTGCTCTACGTTTGGGCCTTTAAGCTCTCTTTTATGGGGCCGTTATTGGGCGCTTTGACCGCGAATGTATGTTTGCTGCTGGTTCTGTTTGTTGTTTTTAATTCCGGTTATTCTTACAAGCTGAACTTTACTTTGCTGTTTGAGAACATTCTTTTCGGTCTGCAGTTGGTTCCCAAGGTCCTGACCGGGTTCG
>JAHJKL010000043.1 GCA_018822365.1 Candidatus Margulisiibacteriota bacterium | reverse complement strand
GTCCTCCCATCGAATGGGCTATTACTATATATTTCGAAGGAATTTCTGAAACCAATGGTTCTCTGTCTTCTGCCTTACCTGGGCCATCCTTCTTAAACCATATTTTAAAATCTTCTTTCGCTTGTTCTAACCAACTCTTACCGGTTCCAGCTTGCCCGTTATCTAATCTTTTTGTTATTTCCCATGATTTTCTTTTTGTTTGATCACTACTATTGTCGCCAATCACGTCGCTTTTTTTCCTAACTGCTTCAGGATTGTCGTACGTTCTACTGCCAAATTCCCAGCCTTCTTTTGCAATATTTAGAAATGGATCGGAAAATTCATAAGCATAAACATAACCATTTAAATCTCCTTTTGAATCCCCATTTATATCAATCGCTTCAAGATAATTCTTCACATTATTCAAACAAGCATGATCGTCTCCTATCCCATGAACAAGGAGAATTAAATAATTTTTTGCGTAGGAAATATTTTCTGTTGTCAATGCACCAGAAGAAGCGGATGTGCCCCAAATAATAAATAACAAAAAAACTATAAACCTCAAAACCTTCATTTTAATTGTTTTAAGCCGGTTCCATCAATATTAATCAGCCAAATCCCAGTATCCAAAAGTTTCCCATAAGTCACTTTTGTTGCAGTCGGAGACAATTTTGGCCTGTAACCAGTAAACTCAGAAATCAATTGAACAAAGCTTGGTGGGTCTAGGTTAATATTTATATATCCATATGCCCAGCCTTGCGTACCAAACACCTCATTAGAGGCTATCTGAGATACTTGAGGATCAACAACTCTTCCCTCTCTAATAATATCTTGTCTTCCTGATCCATCATAATTGATTATTGAGGTATAGGTATATATACTATCCAAATAATTAAAAACAATTTTGTTGCCATACTTCCACGCTATTGCTTCCCCACTAACCGCAATATTTAAATCGCCCGTCCCATTAATATTAACAACATTGATTCCACCATTGTTTCTCAAATACACCAACTTATCCTCATCCGGCCCCCAATCCAGCGATTCAATGCTGTCTGAAGAGGGGGAAAAGCTATAAACCTGCTGATTATCAGATCTCCTAATTATTGAAATTGTTTTTCCACTTATTAACGCCACATACGTCCCTTTGGGGGAATAATATGGGTAGCCATTATATGGAAGTGTCGTTTCGTTATTCCCATCAGTATCCATCGTCACATAAGAATAATCTGTCCCCAGCGTTATCGTCCCCAACGGGTCTTTTTGATAGTGAGTCACAGACTTTTGGCAGTAGATCAACCCTTCCGGGGTCCAATTTGGTCCCTGATAATAAGTCTCGTCATAATTTGTACTGCACCCTCCTCCAACAATCACCAAACCAAAAAGAGCCGCCACCAACAACATTAATCCAACCACTTTTTTTATCGTCATTTTAATAACCACCCTTCTTGCTTATAAGCAATCTTTTTGCCAGGAAAAACAAGGAGACAAGACGACAAGGATTCGAGGCATCAAGCGGCCAAGGAACGCCTCGATACTTAGACAACTAGATGCCTTGAAACCTGGCATCCTGACTATACCTAATATTATCATCCTTTTTTCCCAGAAATTGCAATCAATTTTTCTTATAAGGTGGCGAGATTTCGGCGGACGCAAGGGGAAGGGATCAAGAAGCCAAGGCATCAAGGGACCAAGGGGTTATTCCCCTTCTCGACACCTTGATACCTTAATGCCTAGATGCCTCTCCCCTAAGGCCCTAATCAAAGCCGCCAGCATTCTTTCAATCTCATTTTGCTTCTCGATTAAATCATTAAACTTAACTTGATTAAGATATTCTAGGTCTTTGGCCAACAGCAGTTGCGTTTCAAGTTCAGCTCCAGACGCGTAAGCAACTTTAAGAAACTGAATATATTGCCCCAAATACCTGCGACCATACCCTTCCGCGATATTAAAAGGAATGGAAGCCGCCGCTCGCCTAATTTGTGATGTTAACCCATATTTCTCGTCACTCGGAAATTCTTTTGTTTCTTTATACACATCAAGCGTCAACACATATGACTTTTGCCATACCACTAGATCTTTGAAGGTTTTTATCATTGTTCTCTTTTTACCTCAATCCCTCGGTTCCTCGATCCCTTGATTCCTTTCCTCACTAAACCAATCCGTTTGAAAGATCCTTCTCTATTGGGGACCTGGGTAAACCCAGGCCCCCAACGTAAAAACTGTCTAAAAATTATAAATAGTAATTTATCCCAACCCCAATTTGCGAATTACTAAAAGCCGGCAGCCAACTCGCCGAAACCGTGTTGCTGGTTAATTCCACGAGAATCGAACTGTTTGGCAGCCAGGCATAAGACCCTCCAACTGTCACGCCAAGCTGGGTTGATGGATCACTGCCGCCTGAATAATAGTTGCAATATCCAAAACCCACATATGGAGTAAAAGCGGAAAGCTTCTTGCTGATCTCAACCGCCGCCATATATTGCGAAACAATGTTATTAGCAGTTACTGAAAACGAAGTGGCTGAAAAACTCATTGATTTATAACCAAGTCGGCCGGCTACTGAAATTGATGAATTGGCCCCTTCTTCCATAAATTGGTAATTTGTCACTAAACCGATTGTGGCTGCTGACCTTGCGACACCAGTTGGCATATTCCCCACATTTGAGGAAGAGGCAGTTAAATAAAGATCCAGCTTGTCGGTCAATCCATAGCCGATATTCCCTCCCCAAGTCGACATATTCATATCATCTGTGCCAATAGTCCCAACTTTTGAATCTTTGACATAATTCCCACTAACCGCAAATTTCCCTTGTCCAATCGGATCCCCGGTCGACATAATCTCCGCGGAAGCAATAGAGGCCATTATTACGATTAGCATTAAACTTGAAACAATTTTCATTTTATTTTCCTCCTAAATAAATTTGCGAAAACGATACTTTTATTGCTCCATTCACCTCCTTCATACTAGGTAACAAAGCAATCTCATTGCCACTAGGAGAATATGTTATTTAGAGATAAATCGAGGAAAATTCAGCAGTTAACTGGCGATATTTCGTCAGATCACTTCAACATTATCAATATAGAAGAGTTTTTCGGTCTCCAGCCTGTTCAGGCCGCCGCAAGAGAGGCATTTTTCCTGGAGCTTTTCCCGGCCATCAAAGAAGTTGACCTCGCCGCAAACGGTGCAGACCAGTTTGGCCGGTTTAAGGGTCAGGTTTAATTCCGCCCCGGCCGCTTTCCCCCCCTTGCTTAACTCGGCAAAATAGAGAATGAGCGATTCCTTTTCAATCCCGGAGAGAGAGCCGACTACTAAATTGATCTTCTTGACCTGAACAACATCAGGGGGAATAGACCTTAACACCAATCCGAGGATCGCTTCGGCTACGGTCGCTTCGTGCATATCGCCACTATCCTGGGGAGGTTCCCCTTAGAAAAAAGACGGTCAATAAAGCGGACCGCCCCAAGGCTTACCACCAGCAACGCTATCGCCCCGACAATCCCCCCGGTTTCGCCATAATACAGCTGGCCAAGATAGTAACCGAGAAAAAAGAAAAATAATGGGAGGCCAAAAACCACCAGAGCGGCCCGGGCAAACGACCGGTCCGAGAACTCAACCTCGACCCTCTCCCCTATCTGACCCCCCGCCTGGTTAAAGACCGTCGCTGTTAGGGTCCCGTCGGCCATCGATTTGCAGGCGGTGCACTTGCCGCAGGCCGGGTTCCGCTGAAAAGCGATCTCCGCCAGCTCGCCATCTATTTTAGTAACTACGCCAATTTCGATCATTAACCACCTTATTCGCCCTAATCAGGGCGTTGCCGGCCGATACAGCGGTCCCGATCAGCCCGATCGCGTCCCAATGGACCGGTTGCCCGGCAAAAATAAGCCGCTCGCCAAAATAGGCCCAGAGAGCGGCAAAAGGAGCGGTCTGCCAGAACGTGATGTCAAACTCGGTCAGAAAGTTGGCCGGCTTGGCTTCGGCGCTCACCACCACCTCGCCGGTGACCGCGCTAACCGGCGACAAAAGCGACAAGACCAATAAAAGAACAACAACCGCTTTCATGAATAAATTATAACACGATCTCTCCTGGAAACCGTAGCGTGTCTGACTCTAACCGCGCAATTCTTGCCCGCCGCAGGAGGGAATTGCGCGGTTAAAATGCCGGCTGGCAATGATCATCCGCTTGTAGGTGAGGAAGTTTCCTTGAATTATCAAGGTTTTTTGATATACTAAGTTAAGACATGTTAATTTCCGTTTTAAAATCAAAAATCCATATGGCGACGATTACCGACACCATGCCCAATTACGAAGGCAGTATCGCCATCGACAAAAAGCTGATCGAAGCATCGGGACTGGTTGCCGGGGAAAAAGTTCACGTCCTCAACTTTGACAACAGCAATCGTTTTGAGACCTACGTGATCGAAGGAGCGCCTGGAGAAATTTCCCTGCGCGGCCCGGCCGCCAAGCTCGGACAAAAAGGGGAAAAAGTCGTCATTATCGCCTACGCCCTGGCGACACCGGAAGAAGCAAAGGCCTTAAAGGCTAAAATAATAAAAGTGAATGGGAGGAATGAAGTATGAAAAAGTTGATCGTCTCTTTGGCCCTGGTCTGCGCGGTTTCCTGGTTCGTTGCCGGCTCCGTCTCCGCTATGGGTGGCCCTGCCCCGCAAGATAAATACAAGCTGGAGATCCTTAAAGTCGAGCTTATCAGCGGTGAAGCGACCACCGAAGCCGAGAGCACTTCGGCTGAAGGCAAAAAAGTCCTATTGGTCGTCGCCCCAAAAAGTTTTGATGATACCGAATTCACTACGTTAAAGGATACCCTGACCGAAGCGGGATTGGTCGTCAGCGTCGCCTCTATCGCCCAAAACTCGTATGGCATTCGCGGCACTAAAGCGGAAAGCGACCTGCTATTGAAAAACGCCAACGCGGATGATTATGACGCCGTCATCATTTGCGGTGGTTTCGGGGTTACCACCTATAACCACAATCAGACCGCGACCGGTTTGGTTAATAAAGCGATGAAAGGCGAAAAAGTTATCGGCGCCTTGGACCTCGCCCCGATCGTTTTGATCAACGGCGGCGCCCTCCAGCGGGGAAATAAAGCGGCAGTCTCAAATAATGGCAAGCGAGCCTTGAAAGGGGCCGGGATCAATTGCACCGGCAATGCGGTCGAAGTCGACGGCAAAGTGATCACCGCCAGCGGGCCGGACGCGACGGAAGAGTTCGCCAAAGCGATAGTCACCGCTCTGGAGGAATAACATGGCGCAAGACCATTCTTTTGACATCGTCTCGAAGCCGAACATGCAGGAGCTGGATAACGCCCTGCAAATGGCGGTCAAGGAATTGTCGACGCGCTTTGATTTTAAAGGAAGCGTCAGCTCCATCGAGAAAGAAGGGGACGACAAGATCAACCTGGTTTCCGAAGACGAGTTCAAGCTGAAAAATGTCGTTAATATCCTGCAGGACAAACTGGCCCGCCGTCAGCTCTCCATCAAATTCTTTGAGTTCGGAAAGATCGATGCGGCGCTCGGCGGGACAGTTAAACAGGTGGTCAAGATCAAGAACGGGATCGAACAGGAGCAGGCCAAAGAGATCACCAAATTGATCAAAGCCTCCGGCCTAAAAGTTCAAACCCAGATCCAGGGGGATGCCATCAGGGTGACCGCCAAGAAGATCGACGACTTGCAGGCGGTCCAGCAAAAGGTTACCGCGGCTAACCTGCCGATCGCCCTGCAATTTGCCAACTACCGTTAACGATCCGCCCGATCAGCGTCCGTATTCGTCGGTCATTTTCCAGAGCTTGAGGGCAAGCTGGGGAGTAATTTGATGAGGGATCATCCGCCAGCTCCAGTTCCCCTTCGGGGTCCCCGGTTTGTTCATCCTCGCTTTTTCGCCTAAGCCAAGAATATCCTGCATCGGAAAGATCACCAGCCCGGCAACCGATTCGAGCGCCAGCCGGATCAATTCCCAGCCGACATCCCCCCCATGCACCCCCTTGCCCAAATAACGGGAGAGCCGCTCCTTTTCGTCGGACCGGGCTTCGTGCTCAAACCAGCCGCGCGCCGTGTTGTTGTCGTGGGTCCCGGTGTAAGCGACACACTCTGGAGTAAAATTGTGGGGTAAATACGGGTGATGCGGGTTCTCTTCCCCAAAAGCAAAGAGAAGGACCTTCATCCCCCATAAATGATAGCGCCGCATCACTTCCCGGACATCGGAAGTAATGATCCCCAGGTCTTCAGCCACTACCGGAAACGGTTTAAAATGATTGGTCAACTTGTTAAAGAAATCATCAGCCGGTACCCCGACCCAGTTCCCGTTGATCGCTGTCTCTTCTTCCGCCGGGATCTGCCAAAAGCCGACCAGACCGCGGAAATGGTCGATCCTGACCAGGTCAAAAAGTTTGAGATTGTGAGCCAGGCGGTCGATCCACCACTGATAGCCGGTCGCTTTCAGTTTTTCCCAGTCGTAGACCGGGTTCCCCCACCGCTGGCCGGTCTTGCTGAAGTAATCCGGCGGCACCCCCGCGACAAAAAGCGGGTTTTTGTCATGGTCAAGCTTAAACAATTCCGGGTCGGTCCAGACATCGGCGCTGTCATAGCTGACGTAGATCGGAATGTCGCCAAAGATCTTGACCCCCTTTTCGGCGCTGTATTTTTTCAATTCTTCCCATTGGACAAAGAAAAGATATTGCTGGAATTTTTCCAGTTCGATCGCTTCGTGGTATTTCCCCCTGGCTTCCGCAAGCGCTTCCGGCTGCCGGTCACGCAAGGGAGCCGGCCAGGCGTTCCACATTTTGCCGTGAAAATAATTTTTTAAGACCACGAACAGGGCGTAGTCGTCGAGCCAATGTTTATTGTTTGAGCAAAACTGGTCATAAGCCCATTGGTCGCGATTCCCTTTGAAGCGCTCAAACGCCAGAGCAAATATCCGGTTTTTGTAGGTCCGGACCGCTTCAAAATCTACTTTATCCTCGGCGTGGCGGGGAAAAGGGATAATATCTTCGCGGGTGATCAAACCATCGCGCAGAAGGAGCCCCGGGCTGATCAGGTATGGGTTGGCGGCGTAGGAAGAAAAACTGCTGTACGGGGAATTACCGCAAGCCCCATTGGTCGGGTTAAGCGGTAAGACCTGCCAGTAGCGCTGTTTGCTCTCCGCCAGAAAATCAACGAATTCACGGGCACTGGGGCCAAGGTCCCCTATCCCATAAGCGGACGGGAGCGACGTGATGTGAAGGAGAATCCCGCTCTCTCGTTTTGACATGATTGGTTATTATAGCGAAAAAATAAAAATTAGGCAAAAAACATTTGCACCGGATCAATCTAAGTAATATAATATAATCAAATTTGATCAAGGGGGAATAATAATGACAGATCGAGGCAATATCAATCCAATAAGACATACTCCACCTTCAGCTCCAAATCCCGTCTCCAGAATTACCTTATCAAATAACAACGAAAGCATAGAAATGGTTTATGGCGGAGCAACTTACAATGGACGGATAGAAAGAAATTCCCAGGGAGAAATAATAGGTGTAATTTGTAGTGGCCCAAGAAACGAGAAAATACTGGGGATTGCCACAACCCGTTTAATGAATGAATTAAGAAAAGTACATGGAGATAGTTTATTTAATCCAAGAACTGACGTGCTTTCTCACGACCCAACTGAACACAGTGATTACATCACTATAAACAGAAATGCACAATAAAAATCATAGGTCAACGACTAACCACTTTATTATGAAGCACTAAGCTCAAAGACCCCTTCAGCGGCGCGCCAGCTGATCAGCCGTCCGCCAATTTTCTCGCCATCTTCGCCTAAAAAAGTCTCGCCGATGATTTTGATCCCGTTCTCCCGGCAGAGGACCCGGAAGTCTAGGAAAAAAATTTAAAATTTAACTATTCGCACGTTAAACGAATGTTTTCGCCAAGTTTTTCCATGCTTTCATTAAAGAGAGCGACCTTTCGGGCAATAAATTCTCGGCTCGCTCCTTTATTCATGAAAGCGATTATTATTCTGATTTCAACAACCGCCCCAACCTGAAAAATGAACCGTTCGATCGCTTCATTCCCTATAATTTCATTGTTTCTTATTTGGGCGGCAAAATAATAGACAGAATTTCTCAACGCCGCCGACGGACTTACCCCCCCCGGCAGGCTCTCCCCGCTTTTTTTCGCCGCTTCGATCCTTTGCTGATACTCGCGATCTTCAAAAGTCAGTTTATCGTCGATGGTCACTTTTCCAAAAGCTCCAAACCAATCCCAGCTTTCATTGGCTAGCATAAAGTTTTTTTCAAATAACCGCTCCCACTCCCGGTATGGTCGGCCAAAAAGCTCAACCTCTTTCCCTCGGCCGGCAAATAAATCGGCCATATTTATCGTGATCATTTCCGGCGCAGCTAATTCACCAGCCTCCTCGAGCGCTTCGCTGATATCAACTCTATAAATTTCCGGCCGGCTTTCTCCGCCGCTGTATATTCTTAATAAGTCGCCGTTTTTTATTGGGGCGGGAGTTTCGCCAACTAACCAATTGGTCCGTGAGCTGCCACGCGCCCCTTCCCGAACAACACGCAGGTTTCCTTCCGCGCTAACCCCCCAACTCCGTCCCGGTCCGTATTGCTCAAACCTTAGAGCACTCCCCTCTCCCAGTGAAAACAGCCCGCCTTTACTTCGCAATTGGGCAACGTTAATATGACCGGAAATAATTACCATTGACACCTCTCGCGCGCGGTTATTTCAAAAACCCCTTCGGCGGCGCGCCAGCTGATCAGCCGTCCGCCAGTTTTCTCGCCATCTTCGCCTAAAAAAGTCTCGCCAATGATCCTAATCCCGTTCTCCCGGCAAAGGATCCGAAAGTCTTTGATCGTCATCAGCCGTATATTAGGGGTGTTGTACCACTCGTATGGGAGGGTCTTGTTCTTGGGCATCCGCTCTTTTAAAAGCAGGCTCAAAACCAGTTTCCAGTGGCCAAAGTTGGGAAAGCCTACGATCGCCCGATGGCCAACCCTGACCATCTCTTTTATAAGCAATAGCGGATTATAAGTCGCCTGCAAAGTCATATTTAAAATAACGTAATCAAACGAACCGCTTTTAAAGCTGGCCAATCCATTATTCAGGTCAAGCTGAAGGACCGATAACCCTTTCTTCAGGCATTCATTAAGCCCTTCCGAATAGATATCGATCCCGATCCCTTTGACCTTTTTTCGCTCCTGTAAAAGAGAAAGCAGGGTCCCATCGCCGCACCCAAGGTCCAGCACCCTGGCTCCGGCAGGAATCAGGCTCTCAATCAAATTGTAATCTGGTTTGATCTTAGTTCGATACCCCATCTTATTTGGCCCCTTCCAGGAAACTGACGATCGTCTTGGTTAATTCTTCTTCTTCCAGGAGAAAAGCGTCATGCCCGTAATTTGATTCGATCACCCTAAAAGAGACATTGGCCAGATTGTCTTTGAGCGCGTCGACCAGTTCCAGCGCCTGATATTCCGGAAAAAGCCAGTCGGAACTAAAGTGGATAAGTAAAAACCGACTGGTCGCCTTGGCCAGCGCCTTGGCCAGAGACCCGCCCCCTTCGTCTTCCAGGTTAAAAAGATCAATCGCTTTGGTAATGTAAAGATAACTGTTGGCGTCAAACCGCTCGGTAAAGGTCGTTCCCTTGTATTTAAGATAACTTTCCACTTCAAATTGGTGGTCGCCAAACTTGGCGGCAAAGCCTTTCCCCGGCTGGAGCTTCCGCCCAAATTTTTCCCTCATCGTCTTGTCGCTTAAATAAGTGATGTGGCCAATCATCCTGGCGATCGAGAGCCCGTCGCTGGGCGGATTTTTATCGTAATACGACCCGCCATACCAGTGGGGATCGCCAATGATCGCCCGGCGGCCGACTTCGTTAAAAGCAATATTTTGCGCCGAGACGTGGGCGGAAGTGGCAACGCCGATCACATTGCGGACCCGGTTAGGCGCGCTAACCGCCAGTTGCAGGGCAAGCATCCCCCCCATTGATCCCCCGGTTGCGGCTAAAACCGTTTCAATTCCGAGATAATCCAAAAGCTTGAGCTGGCAATTGACCATGTCCTTGATGGTAATCAGCGGAAAATCCGGCCCATATGGCTTGCCGGTTTTGGGATTTAATGACGAGGGACCAGTCGTCCCTCTGCAGCCGCCAAGGACGTTGGCACAGATAATATAATATTTATTGGTGTCGAACGCTTTCCCCGGACCGACCATGTTGTCCCACCAGCCTGGCTTTTTATCTTCAACCGCATGCCGGCCGGCGACATGGGCATCTCCCGAGAGGGCGTGGAAGATCAGGATCGTGTTACTTTTGGCATCGTTTAGAGACCCGTAGGTTTCGTAGGCGACCGTCACCGGCCCAAGCCTTCCGCCACTCTCCAGGTTCAGCTCCGGGAACTCAAAATATTTGGTTTCTACCAGTAAAATAAAAGCACTCTCCTAGTCCGATCTCAGCGCATGGTCAATATCCGCTATTATATCATCAACATTCTCGATCCCGATCGACAGGCGGATAAAGTCGGGGGTCACTCCTGTCGCAACTTGTTCCTGCTCGCTCAACTGGGAATGGGTCGTCGACGCCGGATGGATGACCAGCGATTTAGCGTCCCCAATGTTGGCCAGGTGGGAAAAGAGCTTCACGCTGTTGATGAATTTTTTCCCAGCTTCCAACCCCCCTTTGATCCCAAAGCCGATGATCGCCCCCGCCCCCCGCTTCAGGTATTTCTCCGCTAGCTTTTTATCCTTGCTGGAATCAAGCCCAGGATAATTGACCCAGCTAACTTTAGGATGTTTCTCCAGGAATTTCGCGACCACCAGGGCGTTCTGGCAGTGGCGTTCGATCCTCAAATGCAGGGTCTCAAGCCCCTGGATCAGTAAAAAAGCATTGAATGGCGATAAGGCTGGGCCCAGATCACGCAACAGGGTCACCCGCGCTTTAATGATGTAAGCAATGTTCCCCATCGGACGGAGAGCTTCGACAAACTTTAAGCCATGGTAGCTCGGGTCGGGATCGGTGATCAGCGGAAACTTCCCGTTCTCCCAGTTGAATTTGCCGGAATCGACGATCACCCCGCCAAGAGAGGTCCCATGCCCGCCAATGAATTTGGTGGCTGAATAAACGACGATATCAGCTCCATGGGCGATTGGCTTAACCAGGTATGGGGTCGCCGTGTTGTCAACGATCAGCGGGATCTCGTTGTCATGAGCGACTTTAGCCAGCTTTTCCAGGTCGGTCACGTTGAGCTTTGGGTTGCCAATCGTTTCGGCGTAGATCGCTTTGGTTTTTGGGGTAATAGCTTTTCGAAAATTCTCCGGGTCGGAGGAATCGACAAAAGTCACCTTAATCCCAAATTTGGCAAAGGTGTTGGCAAACAGAGTGTAAGTCCCACCGTAAAGATTATCGGCCGAAACAATCTCGTCCCCCGACTTTGCAATGTTAAGGATTGCCAAGGTAATAGCCGACTGACCGGAAGCAACCGCCAGAGCGGCCACCCCGCCGTCAAGCGCCGCGACCCGTTTTTCCAAAACATCAGTTGTCGGGTTCATCAGCCTAGTATAGATGTTGCCAAACTCCTTCAAGCCAAAAAGATTGGCGGCGTGCTCGCTATCTTTAAATACATATGAGGTCGTCTGATAAATTGGGACCGCCCTCGACCCGGTATCGGAATCAACAACCTGTCCCGCGTGCAATAATATGGTCTCATCTTTATGCGTCATTTTATTTTCCTCCCTTTATCTTTCGAACAGTCCGGTGCTAAGATATCTTTCCGCCGTATCGGGCAGAAGAACGATTATATTTTCCCCTTTATTCTCTGGCCTGGCGGCCATTACTTTCGCCGCGTGGAGGGCCGCTCCGCTCGAGATCCCCACAAGTATACCATCGGTCCGGGCGGCCGTCCTGGAAGCTTCGAAGGCTTCATCATTGGTCACCTTGATCACTTCATCGATCACCGATCGATCGAGGACCTCCGGAATGAAACCGGCTCCGATCCCCTGGATCTTGTGCGGACCGGGAGCCCCCCCCGAGAGGACCGGCGAGTCGGCCGGCTCTACCGCGGCCACTTTGATCTTTTTATTCTTCTTTTTCAAAACTTCCCCAACTCCGGTAATCGTCCCGCCTGTCCCAACCCCGGCAATAAAAATATCGACTTTCCCTCCGCTGTCGCTCCAAATCTCTTCAGCGGTCGTCCGGCGGTGGATCTCCGGATTGGCCGGATTGGAGAACTGCTGGGGAACAAAAGAATTTCTTGTCTCTTTGGCCAGCTCGTCCGCTTTATCGATCGCCCCTTTCATCCCTTTGGCCCCGTCGGTCAAGACGATCTCGGCTCCCAGGAATTTCAAAAGGCTCCGCCGCTCCACGCTCATCGTCTCCGGCATCGTTAGAACCAATTTGTATCCTTTGGCAGCGCAGACCCAGGCAAGGGCGATCCCGGTATTTCCGGAAGTCGGCTCAATTATTATCGTATCTTTCTTGATCTTCCCCGCTTTTTCCCCCGCTTCGATCATCGCCGCGCCGATCCGGTCCTTGACCGAACCGGCCGGATTAAAATATTCCAGTTTGGCGATAATTTTTCCCGGCAGACCAGCAGCAAACCGATTTAATTTTAAAAGCGGTGTGTGGCCGATTAATTCGATCATGTTTTCAGCTATTTTAGCCATGACCTCGTCTCCTTTTATATTGAATAATCCAAAATTTTCTTTCGTTGGATCTCTTTTCTCTTCTGCCTGTCGCGCAATTCGGCAAAGTTCAGGGAATCGACTTTCTTGGCCAGATAAACCCCGATCTCGTCAAAAACGTCGTGCAGGACACATCGGTCAGCAAAGTTGCAGCGGGTCCCTCCTTTTTTCAAAACGCAGCTAATCGGTTCGACCGGCCCTTCGACGTAACGAATGACCTGGCCAAGGGTGATCTTTTCCGGGGAGCGGGCCAGCTCATAGCCGCCACTTGGTCCGCGCCGGCTCCGAACAAAGCCCCCCTTCTTTAATGAAAGGAGGATCTGCTCCAGAAACTTTACCGGGATATCCTGCCGCCTGGCGATCTCTTCGATCCGCCGCGGCGCTCCATAACCAGCACTTAAATCAAGCACCGCCTTAAGCGCGTAATCTCCTTTAAAAGTGATCTTCATAACAACCTCCAAAACCTTACCCTACTATATCGATAGACATTGTATAGTATTTCAATGTGTTTTGTCAAGGGGTATTTTTGTTGACTATAAAATACAAGAAAAGGAGCCTACCAGACCTTGGCCCTCTTGGCTGCCGGCCGATACATCGTCTCGTTGGAAGTAACATTGAACGCAGTATAAAACTCTTGCAGATTGCTCAATGGGCCATTAACCCGGTACCTGGCCGGCGAGTGGGGATCTACTTTGATCAGCATCTTGGCCCGTTCATCCCTCATATTGGTCTTCCAAACCTCGGCGTAAGATAGGAAAAAGCGCTGTTCCGGGGTCAAACCATCAATCAGCGGTTGTTTTTTCTTTCCTAAAGCGAGCTGAAGAGCGTCATGAGAGATACTTACCCCTCCCAAGTCGGCAATATTCTCGCCTAAAGTCAGCTCCCCATTAAGCGGCATTCCGGGGAATTGTTCATAAGCCCTGGCCTGCTCAATTACTGCTTTTGCCTTAGCCTTAAAATTCGTCTCGTCCTGTTTAGTCCACCACCCTTTGAGATTCCCCCGCTCGTCAAACTTTTGTCCCTGATCGTCAAAACCATGAGTCATTTCGTGGGCAATCACCATGCCGATCGCGCCGTAATTGATCGGGTCGTCGGCCCCCGCGTCAAAGAAAGGGGGCTGGAGAATGCCGGCGGGAAAAACCATTTCATTGCGAAGCGGAAGATAACCGGCGTTGACAATCTGGACCGGCATCGGCCATTCGCTCCGGTCGACTTTTTTCCCCACCTTGCCCAGTTCGTAATGGAAGTCAAAATAATTCCCGCGGATGACGTTAACCAGGTAAGACTCCCGGTCAATCTTCAGCTTGGAATAATCGCGCCATTTGTCAGGATAGCCGATCTTAAAAGTCATCGCCGCCAATTTTTTAGCGGCCGCTTTTTTCGTCTTTGGGGTCATCCAATCAAGCTTAGCCAGCCGTTTATTAAAGGCGGTCCGAATATTTTTCACCATTTCACCCGCCCGGTTCTTGGCCTGGGGAGAGAACCGCTCTTTAACAAACAGCCTGCCAACCGCCTGATCCAGGTAGGCGTTAACCGTCCCAACCACTCTCTTCCAACGGGGCATCAGAACTTTGTTGCCGTTTAATGTTTTCCCGTAGAAAGCAAATTCCGCATTAACAAAGGAGGAGCTCAGAAATTCAGCATTATCATTGACCAGGCAAAAAATCAAATAAGTCCGCCACTCTTCCATTGAAAATGAAGCCAGGACTTTATTTAAACCGGCAAAAAAACCGGGTTGGCCGACGTTGATCTTCCCTGTCTTCTTCAAACCAATGGCCTGGAAATAGAGCGGCCAGCTGAATTTATTTGCTATTTTGGTTAATGACGAAAGCGACAGTGGATTATAATTTTTCCGCGGGTCGCGCAGTTCCACTTTGCTCCGGGAAATTTTGGCCAGCTCGGTCTCTATCTTTAAAACAACCTCTGCCTTTGCCTCTGCCTCTGCCTTTGCCTCTGCCTTTGCCTCTGCCTTTGCCTTTTGCCCCGCCTTTTCCATTAATCTAAACATCTTAGCTACATATTGCTTATATTTGTCCCGGGTCTCTTTGGAATACTTATCATCTTTGAGATAATAATCCCGGTCAGGCAGGTTGAGTCCACCTTGATATAATTCAATGATATTCAAATCGCTATTCACCGGATCGGGGCCGACAAAAACATGGAAGAGAGGATCAGCGCTGTTTTGGTGCATGTGAGCGACCGCCAGAGTTAAACTTTTTAGGTTGGTGACCGCTTCGATCCGGGCCAGTTCATCGGCCAGAGGGGTAATCCCCGCCGCTTCGATCTTTTTCTCATCCATCCCGCTGGCATAGAAATCGCCAACCATCTGTTCTGCCTTTTGCTCCGCCTTTGCCTGAGCCTTTGCCTTGCCTTCTGTCCCGCCCTTATCTTCCGCCTTCTCCATTATCCCCTTCAACGTCTTTAGGTTCTCTTCCCCCAGGATAACAAAGCTCCCCCAACTGCCGTATTCGGCCGGGATCGGGTTCTTTTTAAGCCAATTTCCGATAGCATAGCGGTAAAAATCGACCCCTGGTTTAACAGAAGTATCGCGGTTATTTGGATCAAGCAGCTTGGTTGTATTGTTCATAGCGCATCCGCATAGAAGGGCCAGGCAGAGCCCGGC
>JAHJKL010000042.1 GCA_018822365.1 Candidatus Margulisiibacteriota bacterium | reverse complement strand
CACGAGTGTGGTAACCATCAATGGTCAAGGCTACACCAGCTATGAAGTTACGGTTGGCGATCTTTTGACAATTTTAGATAATCGAGCTAATCAGCTATTTCCTACAGGTAATAGCTTGGACATTATGATTAGCAATGCTGAAATTAGAGCGCAAATCGGAAGCATCAGGACAGGGATGCCGGCTGATGTAGCTAATGTCACTATCAGAATATTACAACCACGTTAATTTATGATATCACTCTTTCAAATATTTTAACTACACGATCAACAGCGAACAGATCGAAGCCAAAGTGAAAACCTTCGTTTGATTGAGAAATGACGAAATTATCTACAAGATGAGCAAGAAGGGGTTTTCTTATCGTTAAAGAATTAAAGCCGTTTGAAGTAACTAAGGTTTCAATTATTGATATTAATCCTTCCCAGGAGATAGCACCGTTAATCGTGTAGCAGTTGAAACGACCATCTAGGTGGTGACTTAAACCTGTTGGCCCACTTTTAAGTTCTAATCCAGGAATGTCTAGGGAATCAAAGTGATAAATTCCTGTATTTCTTCCTACAATATAACTATCTATTCTTCTAAGGGCCGCCGGGGTAAGTCTTGTTGCTAAGTCAAGGCTTTCAGTGAGGCCGGCAGTAGGCCGAAAACATCCATCAACACTTATGCCTTGAGGAGAAAAAGCTACTTCATGGATCGCCTCATTTTGGTTGTTAGCCAAAACCATCCAGGCTTTGAGTAATCCTTGGCCGAGTTGTTTTGTTAATTTAAGGAACTGACTATAACCCATCGGGTTATCTCCAGCAAAGGTATAGAAGGGGGTAGGGTTTAAAGAGTGAATTTGAAATGGAGTAGTAACACTTTTAACGAATAGCTCAGAGGCGCAGCCGGGGCTTAGTCTCGCTAACTTTCTTGCTATTTGTGTTATATCTGTGGCCTTAAGTTTCTCTTGATAGAGATAACAGCCGCCTCTAGGAAGGCTTTGAACTCTCATTTTTGCTCCTTCTTTATGGTACCTTGTCCTTCTAATATATTTCGACAAGTTTTGGGTAAAATTTCACCAAGGTGATGATTAGATCTTGCTAAAATATCCCCTTGACAACATTTGACCATTCTTATATAATAATCGTCACGCACTTAATGGGTAACGATTTTACATAAATTTAACCCGAATTCATCAAGCGTAGAAAACGCACACTTGATGTGCGTTTTTTGTTGTTTCTAACAAAGTTCTTTGATAATTAAATAGATGAGAAACAGGTAAGAATTCTTGTCCGTGTCAATTACAGATTAAATAAAATCGGACAGAAATGATCAAGTTATAGCAGCACATAGAGGATACCTTGGCACTGCAAGTCGATGAAGGACGCGATTGGCCGCGATATTCCCCGGGGAACTGTCTAAATAGTTTTGATCCGGGGGTCTCCGAATGGGCAAACCCATACTGGTTAATTCCAGTATATCCTGACGTAAGTCAGGGTGACAACCCGCTGAACTGAAACATCTTAGTAAGCGGAGGAAGAGAAAGTAATAACGATTCCGGGAGTAGTGGCGAGCGAAACCGGAACAGCCCAAACCTCGATTTTATCGGGGGGTAGAGGGACCGCAATGTGAGACCAAAAAATCTAGCTGAACCGCTCTGGAAAGTCTGGCCATAGAAGGTGATAGCCCTGTAAGCGAAAGATTTAATGGCTCTAGCGGTATCCCAAGTACAACCGGACACGAGGAATCTGGTTGGAATCAGGGAGGACCATCTCCTAAGGCTAAATACTCTGCAGTGACCGATAGTGAACTAGTACCGTGAGGGAAAGGTGAAAAGAACCCAGGAATGGGAGTGAAATAGAACTTGAAACTGTGTGCTTACAAGCAGTTGGAGCCCCCCGATTTATCGGGGGGTGACAGCATGCCTATTGAAGAATGAGCCGGCGACTTACAATTACATGCAAGCTTAGGGTGTTGAGCCTGAGGCGCAGCGAAAGCGAGTCTTAAATGGGCGATTTAGTATGTAGTTGTAGACCCGAAACCGATAGCGACCTATCCTTGGGCAGAGTGAACTTCAAGTAAAATTGAAGGGAGGCTCGAACCTATTGATGTTGAAAAATCTCAGGATGACCTGAGGATAGCAGTGAAAAGCTAAACGAGCTCGGAGATAGCTGGTTCTCCTCGAAATGGTTTTAGGGCCAGCCTCAAGCTTATCTGCGTGGGGGTAGAGTACAGTTCGGACTAGGGGGCCGAGAGGCCTTCCAAATCCTTGCTAACTCCGAATACCATGTAGTAATTGCTTGGGAGTGAGACTACGAGGGATAAGCCTCGTGGTCAAAAGGGAAACAGCCCATGATCGTCAGCTAAGGTTCCTAAATGTATGCTAAGTGGGAAAGGAAGTAAAGTCGGCTAGACAGCCAGGAGGTTGGCTTAGAAGCAGCCATCCTTTAAAGAGTGCGTAACAGCTCACTGGTCGATCGATTTTGCGCCGAAAACACACGGAGCTCAAGCATACTACCGAAGCTACGGGTGGTCCGGATGAATAATCCGGATCGCGGTAGAGGAGCGTTCCGTTGTAGGTTGAAGTTGTGTCGCGAGGCACAATGCACGAAACGGAAGTGAGAATGTCGGCATAAGTAACGAAAATACGGGTGGAAATCCCGTACGCCGAAAGTCTGAGGTTTCCTGGGGAAGGCTCGTCCTCCCAGGGTAAGTCGATATCTAAGCCAAGCCCTAGCGCGGCTAAGCTAGGGGTAGGTGATGGCTAAACGGTTAATATTCCGTTACCGCCTATTTTGTTAACCAGAAGGACGCAGGGGGATAACTCATTACACTTATTGGATTGTGAGCCTGATTTATTTCGGGCGCGATGGGTGACTCCGCACTGACGAGAAAAGCTCTGGGTATTGTGATAGGTGATCGTACCATAAACCGACACAGGTGGACAGGCTGAACAAGCCAAGGCGCGCGAGATAACTCTCTCTAAGGAACTAGGCAAAATGGTCCCGTAACTTCGGGAAAAGGGACGATCCGATTCATTTCGGATCCTCAGATATCAGACTTCCGCGACTGTTTAACAAAAACACAGGTCTCTGCTAACCCGTAAGGGGATGTATAGGGGCTGATGCCTGCCCAGTGCTGGAAGGTTAAGAGGATGTTTGAGATTATATCAAGGACAGAATCGAAGCCCCAGTGAACGGCGGCCGTAACTATAAATAGGACCTCTCCGCCACAGGCTGAGAAAAAAGTTGTAGTTACGAAAATAAATTTAGCTATATGCTGGAAACTCCGGTGTATCCTTCTTTACTAGATAAAATTTTATTTAGTGACAATAAGCAAGGTGCGGACAATCAGCAGGAAAGGTCTTGATATGCTTGATTTGAATACTGTTCCATTTAGGATTGGTTGTTATTTTGCTGGTTTTGCCGATGGAGAAGGGAGCTTCAATGTTTCTTTCAGGCCCAGGGATGATTACAAAAATCCCTGGAAAATATCTTTGTGTTTCAATATTTCCCAAAAAGACAAGGTGATCCTGGCTTTGTTTAAAAGATATCTGAATTGCGGAACGTTGAGGAGCAGACCCGATGGTGTTTGGTATTATGAGGTAAATAATTTTACCGCCATCATCGAGAATGTGATCCCCTTTTTCAGGAAATATGGTTTTTTGTCGGCAAAAAAGAAAAGAGACTTTAATAAGTTTCAGCAAATCGCCATGATAATTGGCAGTAACCGTCATCTTCATGAATCCGGGATCAGAGAGATCCTGGAAATTAGAAAAGAGATGAACGACGGCGGTAGAAGAAGGCATACTGACGAAGAAGTTCTCAGTAAAATCAAGGAATCCTCAGAGACTACACGCTAAACTCCGATTGACCGTGATCGGGGATGATATAGTCCGATCTTTATGGCGACATAAAGTTAACAATTTGAACGGTCCTAAGGTAGCGAAATTCCTTGTCGGGTAAGTTCCGACCCGCACGAAAGGCATAACGAAGGAAGTGCTGTCTCGGAGAGAGACTCGGTGAAATTGGGATGACCGTGAAGACACGGTTTAACTGCACCAGGACAGAAAGACCCCGTGGAGCTTTACTATACCCTAACTTTGAGATTTGACGCCGCTTGCGTAGCATAGGTGGGAGGCTTTGATCCCCTGTTTTTGGATGGGGGGGAGCCAACAGTGAAATACCACCCTGGTTGTGTTAGATTTCTAACCCTGGCCTTGTTAAGCTGGGAGACAGAGTTAGGCGGGTAGTTTGACTGGGGCGGTCGCCTCACAAAGGATAACTGAGGCGTTCAAAGGTACCCTCAGCACGGTTGGAAATCGTGCGTCGAGTGTAAAGGCATAAGGGCGCTTGACTGCGAGACGTACATGTCGAGCAGGGACGAAAGTCGGACTTAGTGATCCGGTGGTTCTGAATGGAAGGGCCATCGCTCAACGGATAAAAGTTACCCCGGGGATAACAGGCTGATCTCCTCCAAGAGTTCACATCGACGAGGAGGTTTGGCACCTCGATGTCGGCTCATCGCATCCTGGAGCTGGAGCAGGTTCCAAGGGTTGGGCTGTTCGCCCATTAAAGCGGTACGTGAGCTGGGTTCAGAACGTCGTGAGACAGTTTGGTCCATATCCGGTGCAGTCGCAAGGAAAATTGAGAGGAGTCCTTCCTAGTACGAGAGGACCGGAAGGAACAGACCGCTGGTGTACCAGTTGTGGGGCCTACCTGCAAACGCTGGGTAGCCATGTCTGGAAGGGATAAATGCTGAAAGCATCTAAGCATCAAGCCCACCTCAAGATTAGTTTTCCCATCTGGATCCCGCAAGGGTGAAGGAGTAAGACCCCCTGAAGAACACAGGGTTGATAGGCTGGAGGTGTAAAGGCGGCAACGTCTGAGCTGACCAGTACTAATCGGTCGAGGACTTATTTATTCTCTCTATTCTCGCATTGCGGGGATTTATTTCTGGCTTCAACGCTAACATATTTATACGAAGGTAAAAATCCCGGTGACCATACCGGAGGTGACCCACCCGTTCCCATTCCGAACACGGCAGTGAAAGCCTCCCGGGTCGATGGTACTCCTTAACTTCGTTTTGGGGGAGAGTAGAACGTCGCCGGGGTTTTTGCCCTCGATAAACCCCCACACCAAAAATATTTTTGGTGTGGGGGTAAATTAAAAAGCGAATACGAAAGTATTCGCTTTTTTGTTATAATACTTTGGTTGTACAACCCTCACCCCCGGCCCCTCTCCCAGGGGGAGAGGGGAGAAAAATTAATTTACAAAGAAAGACTAGTCCCTCTCCCTTTGGGAGAGGGATTTAGGGTGAGGGTAAATAAAATGCATAAGGTCACGGACCAATCGATTATTGCTGGCTATCTGGAGGACAGCTCCAACCTGACGGGCGGCTCCGCTGAAGGTTTGTATTTACCAAGTGATGAAAAAGAAGCCAGGGAAGTCTTACTGGAATGCGCCGCCAAGAAAGAACCCTTAACTTTTTCCGCCGCCCAAACCGGGACGACCGGAGGGTGTATCCCATTTGGCGGCAATATTCTTTCGGTCCAAAAACTTACAAAAATAATTAATATCGATCCGGTGAAAAAAACCGCCCTTATTCAATCGGGGGTTACCCTGGAGGAATTGGCCAAGGCGTGCGCCCCTTACGGCTTGTTTTACGCCCCTGATCCGACGGAAAAAAGCGCCACGATTGGCGGGAACGTTAATACCAACGCTTCCGGCGGCCGGAGCTATCGTTTCGGCTCGACCCGCGACCATATTCTCGGCTTAAATGTTTTGTTAACCAACGGTGAAAGCCTGGAGCTAAAAAGGAAAGTAAGCCCGGCCAGGGGGCTCAAAAACGCGGCCGGGTATTACTCTAGGTCAGGAATGGAGCCGATCGATCTTTTTATCGGACAGGAAGGGACCCTGGGATTTATTTCCGAAATCGAAGTCAATCTACTGCCGAAAATGGCCGATACTTTTGAGCTGGTCGCATTCTTTAAAACGGAAGAGGTGGCACTCGGTTTTGTTGAAGCGGCAAAAAAGTCCGATGACCGATCGATCAATTTCTTTGAATATTTTGACCCCAACACCTTGCAAATGCTGGGGCGCAGTTACCCTCATATCCCACGGGCAAGAGAAGCGGCGGTCTATATCGAGCAGGAGCTCACCGAACGGAACGGAAATTATCTGGAGGAGTGGGAGAAACTGTTGTCAGCCCATGATTCTTCGCTGGAAGAGGCCTGGATCGGGAGCGACGCTAAACAACAAGCGCTCCTGCGGCAGTTTCGTCACGCTATCCCGGAGCATATTAACGAATTGTTCAAAGAGCATCACCTGGTCAAAATGGCGACTGATATCGCCGTACCGGAGGGGAGGTTCCGCGAGATGTTTAATTATTATAATGATCAGCTGAAAGCTGAAAGCTTAAAGCTTTTTTTTATAAAATTTGGACATATCGGCGATAACCATCTACATGTCAACCTGTTGCCTAAAAATGAGGCGGAAAAAGCGACAGCCCGGGAATTAATCTTGCGGTTTGTCAGGAAAGCGATCGAACTGGGGGGGACGGTCTCGGCCGAGCACGGGATCGGCAAGATCAAGCGCGATTATTTGCTCGAAATGTATGGAGAAAGAGGGATAGAACGGATGAGGCGGACAAAGAAAAAATATGATCCTCAAGGGGTACTCGGGAGAGGGAATATCTTTACGCTTAAATAGCCGCTTTGACATTCAAACTAAATATGGTAGCATTAACCGGGAATTAACCCCGGAATTCTTGACCGCCGATAGGAGGAATTTCCGCGGTTAAAGTGTCGGCTAATTGAATTAAATAAAAAGGGGGTGAAATGAATGAAAAAACTTATTTCTGTTATCACCGTTTTATTGTTAATCGCGGGACTCACCGTTTCCGCGAACGCGCAGGTGAAGAAGGCTAGCCCGGCGACCAAGGCTCTGCAAATGCAGGCTGCTGCTGGTTCTAGTTCGAGCTCTTCAATGGCCGGAAAAATGGCTGTTGGATGTTTGGGCGGTACCCCGGCAATGAAGTTTCATTTTAATGATGATGTCATGGGGACCATTGGCGCCTCGTTCACTACCGGCAACGCTTCCACGACCTTCATTATTGGTAAAGTTGATTACAACTTGAATTCTATCAATAATGTTCAGACCGCGGTAGGTGGTTACTTTAGTTCGTTTTCTGCTGGCGGCGCTTCGGTCACCACTTTTGGCGGGACCTGGGGGATGAATACGATGATCCAACCCAATCTTTGTGTTGGGGCTGATATCATTGTTTTATCGATCACTTCCGCTGGTGGGGCAAACACGACCAGTATTTTACCGGGCGTGTTCGTCAATTTTGGCTATTATTTCATGTAAAAAGATCTCTTGAAAAAGCCCTCGCTGGGTTGGTCCCAGGAGGGCTTTTTTGTTTGCTGGCCCGCTAAAAATATGCTAATATGGCCAAGTGATTTCTCAGATTGTTTTGTTCTTTGAAGCGGCGCTTATTTCCCTGCTGATCACCTACCCAGTTGTTGCCGGTTTGCGCTTTTTTAAAGTGCGCCAATTTATCAGGGCAGAGGGACCGCAAAGCCATTATGGCAAAGCCGGGACCCCGATCATGGGGGGGATCGGTTTTATTCTGACGATCCTGATTTTTGTCTTGATCTGTATCAATGTCGAAATGGACTTCCGCTATATGGCCCTGCTTTTTCTGATGCTTGGTTTTGCCGGGATCGGGTTGTTTGATGACCTGACCAAAACCTTGAAAAAACAAAATCTTGGCCTGACCTTCTGGCAGAAGATCATCCTGCAATCGGTATTTGCCGCAATTTTTTCTTATTTCCTGGTAACGATCGGCTATCACCAACAAGATGTTGGTGAGCCTTTGGCCTATTTATTAGGCTCGGTCTTTATTATTGTTGGGACAGCTAACGCGACCAATCTGACCGACGGACTTAACGGCCTGCTTGCCGGGACTGGCTCACTGGCCTTTGTTTTTTTTGTGTTGATCGCCAATCGCCTGGGGAGTGTTGACACGGCGACCTTTGCTTTGATCGCGGCCGGGGCGACGGCCGCGTTTCTTTTCTATAATTTCCCCAAGGCGCAGGTTTTTATGGGAGATACCGGTTCGCTAGCGATCGGAGCGCTGCTCGCCGGTATGGCGATCCTCTTGCATCAGGAACTCCGCTTGATAATTATTGGCGGGGTTTTTGTGATCGAAACGCTTTCGGTGATAATGCAGGTCGCTTCTAATAAATTTTTTAAGAAGAGACCGTTTAGGATGACTCCGCTTCATCACCACTTTGAACTTTTAGGATTTAATGAGGTCCAAATCGTGCTTGGTTTTTGGGGGGTTGGGTTAATTCTAGGAATAGTGGGGCTGCTTTTATGATAACCTTCACCCAGTTTTTTCAACTTGATTATTTTTTCTTTCCGCCCCTCTCCCAGAGGGAGAGGGGTTGGGGTGATGGTTTATGAACGGGAAAAAAGTCATTGTTGTCGGCCTGGGGAAGAGCGGCTTTTCGGCCGCCATCAAGCTGGCTGGATTGGGCGCAGTAGTTACCGCGACCGATCAGAAGGGGGAATCGCTTTTTTCCAAAGAACTATTGGGCTTATTAACCGGCAAGGGAATAAAACTGGCGTTGGGGGGGAATCCACCCGAACTGGCAGCGGGGGCCGATCTGGTCGTGGTCAGTCCAGGGATTCACCTGGATATTCCGATCCTTGCCTCGGCCAGGCAGAAAAATATTCCGATCATCTCTGAAGTCGAACTTGCTTTCCGTTTTTTAACCAAACCGGTCATTGCCATTACCGGGACCAACGGCAAAACTACCACTACTACTTTGATCGGGGAGATGCTCAAGGCTGGAGGGAAGAGGCTTGCGGTTGCCGGCAACATTGGACTTCCTTTGATCGAGGTTGACGATTCTTCCCTTGATTATGTGGTAGCGGAGATCAGCAGTTATCAGCTTGAGGCGATCGTTGATTTTAAGCCTTTTATCAGTGTTATCCTGAACATTCAACCGGACCATTTGGAACGGCATCATACGCTTGCCGAATACATCGCCCAAAAACAAAGGATCTTCGCGAACCAGACAGGTGACGATTATCTTGTATACAATGCCGATGATCCTCAAGTAGTAAAAATGGCCCAGGAAGCAAAAGCGCAACTGGTTCCTTTTGCCAAAGAAGAGGCTGCTCGAATAATTTCGCTTGTCCCGGAGGAGATCAGGATACCAGGCCGGCACAATCTGGAGAACGCGCTGGCGGCGGCGAGCGTTGCCGCTCTTTGCGGAATAAAAAAAGAGAAAGTTGCCA
Source organism: Candidatus Margulisiibacteriota bacterium (assembly GCA_018822365.1). Lineage (NCBI taxonomy): Bacteria > Bacillati > Candidatus Margulisiibacteriota > Candidatus Margulisiibacteriota bacterium. The sequence continues at coordinate 63,746 of JAHJKL010000042.1, read as the reverse complement.
AAGTGCTTAAAACCTTTCCGGGAGTAGAACACCGGATCGAATTTGTCCAAAAAAAGAAGGGGATAGGGTTTTACAATGATTCAAAGGGGACCAATCCCGATTCAACTATAGTAGCGATCGAAACCTTTAAAGGGAAAGGGCTGGTCCTGATCCTGGGGGGACGGGATAAAGGGGTTGACCTGGATGAAATGGTTAAACGGATCAAAGATAACGTGAAGGCGGTTGTTTTGATCGGGGAGGCGGCCGATCGCTTTGAAACCGCTTTGCGTAAGGCGGGGTATGACCAAATATTCCGGGCGGGTTTTTCAATGGGGGACGCGGTCCGTGAAGCCTATCGTTTGGCGGAAAAAGGGGATATTGTACTTTTGTCGCCAGCCTGCGCCAGTTTTGATATGTTCAGTAATTATGAAGAGCGCGGACGGATCTTTAAGGAATTATGCCTAAGCTTAAAATAGATTATTGGTTTTTGTTGTCGGTCATTTTACTTTCTGCCATCGGGACCGCGACTATTTTTTCCGCCAGTCCGACCATGGGGCTAAAGTACGGCGACATGCTTTTCTATATCAAGCGCCATCTGCTGTTTCTGGTTTTAGGTGTTGGCGCAGGATTTTACGGCTTCTATCTTGATCTGGCCAAGCTAAAAAAGGTTTCGCCCCATTTATTCCTGTTTTCCCTGATCTTCCTGATCCTGGTCTTTATTCCCGGAATAGGGCATAACATTAGCGGAGCTTCCCGCTGGATCGACCTTGGGATATTATCTTTCCAGCCATCCGAACTGATCAAATTTACTTTAACCGTTTACCTGGCAAAAATGTTGTCCGAGAAAAAAGCGAATATTGGCGACTTTATCAAAGGAGTTTTGCCCGCTTTATTGATCTTTGTTTTTGTTGCCGCGCTTATCATTAAACAACCGGACCTGGGAACAGTGCTGGCGCTGGCCGGTTCGGTCTTTGGCATGCTTTTTGTCGCCGGGATGGAATATTCGCAGTTTGTTTTTCTCGGATTATTTGCGGTTGCCGGAGTGATCGTTTTAGGCGTCACTTCCGCGTACCGTTTAAAACGTTTTCTCGCTTTTTTTGATCCCTGGCAAGACCCCCAAGGGATCGGTTTCCAGATCATCCAGTCGCTTTTAGCGGTCGGATCTGGCGGGATTCTGGGGTTGGGGCTTGGGGCCTCAAGGCAAAAATTCTTTTATCTCCCCCAGCAATTTACCGATTTTATTTTTGCCATTCATTGCGAAGAGACCGGTTTTATCGGAGCTTTCGTGGTTATTTCTATCTATGTGCTGTTTGCTCATCGCGGTTTTTTGATCGCCTTGGGAGCGAAAGAGCAGTTTAAAAGTTTATTGGCGACCGGCCTGGTAGCCTGGCTGACTACACAAGCGATGATCAATATAATGGTGGTGGTGGGGCTGGTCCCGACCACCGGGATCCCTCTGCCGTTCATTAGTTATGGGGGAACGGCGACGATCATCAATCTATTTACAGTAGGTGTGATCCTGAATATTTCCAAGAAAGGATCAGCATGAAGATCGTCATCGTTTCCGGCGGGACCGGCGGGCATATTTATCCCGGGATCGCTATTGCGCAGGGGCTGATCGCGCGGGAGCCGGAGAGCAAGGTCCTGTTTATCGGCAGTGAAGAAGGGTTGGAAAAAGGATTGATCGCCAAGTCCGGGTTTCCGATCAAATTGATCAAATCCCGCGCCCTTCTCCGCAAGTTTTCTTATAAAGCGGTCTCCGCTCCTTTCATTTCCATGATCGGTTTTTTTCAGGCTTTATTTTATCTGGCACGGGAAAGGCCTAATGTTCTTATTTCGACCGGAGGCTACGCCAGTTTGCCGGTCGTTCTGGCGGCAAAAGGCCTGGCGATCCCGATCTTTATTCATGAGCAGAATGTTTTGCCGGGGGTGACGAATCGCCTGTTTGCCCGTTGGGCGAAAAAAGTCTTTCTTTCCTTTGATCGCTCCAAGGAGTATCTGCCTCAGGGAATCGTCACCGGGAATCCGGTCAGGTCAGGGATATTTGCTTCCGACCGGGAAAAAAGCCGACTGCGCCTTGGCTGCCGTCCGGGTGACAAGCTGGTCCTGGTCGTTGGCGGAAGCCAGGGGGCGAGAAGCATTAATCAGGCGGTGATCAATTCATTGCCGAAGATCAAAGAAGGGATAAAGATCGTCCATATTATCGGGAGCCGGGATTTTTCACTGATAAAGAGGGGGGAATATCCTTTTTATAAACCGGTGGAATACATGTATAATATAGCTGATGCCATTGCGGCGGCCGATCTGGCGGTCAGTCGGGCCGGGGCGACAGCGATCGCAGAATTTTTAATCCGCGAATTGCCCATGATCTTGGTCCCATTCCCATTCTCGGCCGAAGGCCATCAAGAGCTTAACGCGCGTGTTGTTGCCGATTCAGGCGCCGGACTGCTGGTTAATAATAGCGACCTGACGCCGGAGCGCTTCGCGGATCTGGTAAACGGACAATCGCTTGATCTGAAGAAAATGAAAGAGGCCTGCCGCGAACTGGCCAGGCCGACCGCGGTCCAAGAAATAATTAATGGCATTAGATCTTAATAAAATTAAAAGTATCCATCTGGTGGGAGTTGGCGGGTGCGGTGTGTCCGGCTTGGCCAAGATCCTGCATGAAATGGGCTTTAAGGTCAGCGGGTCTGATATCAAGGAAAACCCTAACACCGTTCGGTTAAAGGATATGGGGGTCAAGATCCAGATCGGCCATGATGCCAACAATATTCGCGGGATCGATCTGGTGGTCTATTCTTCGGCGGTCAATTTTGAAAATCCTGAAATGAAAGAGGCGCAAGCCAAAGAGCTGCCGATCCTGAAGCGGGCGGAAATGCTTGCCTGGATCATGTCCCGTTCCCAGAACCGGATCGCCGTTGCCGGAACGCATGGCAAAACTACCACGACCGCGATGATCGCGAAAGTTCTGGACGCGGCCAAACTCAACCCGACCTTTTTGATCGGCTGCGACATGGATTACGTGGGCGGCAACGCCAAAATGGGGAGCGGCGGTTTTTGTGTCGCCGAAGCGGACGAATCGGACAGCTCCTTTCTTTTCCTTTCCCCGACCATCGAGATCATCACGAACATTGAAGAAGACCACATGGAGCACTTTGGCAATACCGATGAGCTGCTCCGGACCTTTGAGGAGTTTGCTTCCCGTGTTCCTTCAACCGGGTTTATTTTAGTTGACGGGACCGATCCTAACAATCGCAAATTGATGGGGAAGACCGGGCGGCGGTTTATTACCTACGGACTTGACCCGGCAATGGAATACAGCGCGAAAAATTTAAAATATTCCAAGTTTAATTCCACATATATACTGCTTAGAAATGGAGAAGAAGTCGGCGAGGTCGGGTTATCAGTCCCCGGCTGGCAGAACGTCCTCAACAGTCTGGCGGTTTTCGCGATCGGGTTTGAGTTTGGGATCGATTTTTCCCTGATGGTTGGGGCGCTTCAGTCCTTTGTCGGCGCCCGGCGCCGTTTCTCGATCGTCGGCGAACAGTCCGATGTCATGATCATTGACGATTACGCTCATCATCCAACCGAGATCAAAGCGACCCTTTCCGCCGCCCGGGCCGGTTGGCCGAAGCGGAAGATCATTTGCGTTTTTCAGCCGCACCGCTATACCCGGACCAAGCTGCTGCAAGATCGTTTTGGGGCCGCCTTTGACGACGCCGACCGGGTCATCATTTCCGATATTTATGCCGCTTCAGAAAAACCGATCCCCGGGATAACTGGTCGGTCGATCTCCAGCCTGCTTGATAAAGAAAAAGCTTCATACATACCCAAAAAAGAAAAGATCGTTGAACAGCTGATGAAAGAGCTTAAACCCGGCGATATGCTTTTAACGGTCGGAGCGGGAGATATCCATACCGTAGCGAAAGAGATCCTGCTTAGGCTGAAGATGAGGGAAGGGGAAAACGGGAAGGATTGATTTAATGAAGTATAGCAAGAACGAACCATTGAAAAAACATACGTCGTTTCGAATAGGCGGGCCCGCCAGGTTGTTTTGCGTGCCAAAGAACCAGGCTGAGCTGGCCGAAGCGATCCAATACGCGCGGGAGAAGAAAATAAAATACACTATCCTTGGCGCGGGGACCAATGTCCTGGCCCTGGATAAGGGTTTTCGGGGACTGGTTATCAAGCTGGCTACGGGATTAAAAAGGATATATTTTAAAGATAATTTATTATTTGCCGAAGCCGGTGTATATTTGCCCCATTTGGTCCAGGTTGCCCTTAAATGCCGCCTGACTGGTTTGGAATTTTTGGCCGGGATACCGGGGACAGTTGGAGGCGCTGTCGTCATGAATGCGGGGGCGTGGGGTAAAGAGCTCTCCGGCTTTATTGATCATGTAAAGGTGCTTGATAAAAATGGGGAAGAATTTGTTCTGACCGGAAAAGAGCTGGGTTTTGGCTATCGAAAAAGCGTGATCGAAAAACGGAGTTTAATTGTTGTAGAAGCTGCTTTTAAGCTAAAAAACGGCCAGACCAAATCGATGCGTCAAAAGATCAATGACTATTTGGCGCAAAGGAAGTTGAAACAACCCCTCGGCATCCCGAATGCCGGCAGCGTTTTTAAAAATCCGCCAAAAAGGACCGCCGGAAAGCTGGTGCAGGACGCGGGGGGGAAGGGGTTGCGCTGCGGCGATGCCCAGGTATCTGAAAAACACGCCAACTTTATAGTCAATCTTGGTGAAGCGTCGAGCCGTGATGTTCTGAAGCTGATGACCAGCCTGCAAAAGATCGTTAAAGCAAAGTATAAGGTCAACCTTGAGCCCGAGATTAAACTTATGGTAGAATAACCAAATGAGCGGCGATGAAATCAAAAAACTCCAGGAAATAGCGTCAAAATTACGACAACACGTCATCGCGATGACCTGCGCCGCCGCTTCCGGACATCCGGGCGGTTCGCTTTCCGCGGCCGACATTATCACCGTGCTTTATTTTCATACCTTGCGCCACAGACCCAAAGATCCAGGCTGGGTCGATCGCGACCGGTTTGTGATGAGCAAAGGGCACGCCGCGCCTATTTTATATTCGGCGCTGGCGGAAGCTGGTTATTTCCCAGCCAAATATTTGAAGACTTTGCGCCAGATGGGGAGTTCGCTTCAGGGTCATATTGATATGCTTTCTCTCCCCGGCATAGAAATGTCGACCGGTTCGCTTGGGCAGGGGCTTTCTGCCGCCAACGGAATGGCGCTGGCCGGCCGGCTCGACAAAAAAGATTATCATGTTTTTTGTTTGCTTGGCGACGGCGAATGCCAGGAGGGGCAGATTTGGGAAGCGGCCATGACCTCCGGCCACCGGAAGATCGACAATTTGACGGCGATCGTTGATCATAACAAATACCAGATCGACGGGAAGATTGAGGATGTTAAAACCCTTAACCCATTTGAGGATAAGTGGAAAGCTTTCGGCTGGCATGTTGTCCGATGCGACGGGCATTCCATTAAAGCGTTGATCGCCGCGATCGACAGCGCCCAAAAAACAAAAGGTAAACCGACGGTAATTATCGCGGACACGATCAAAGGCAAGGGGGTCAGCTTTATGGAGGCGGCCCCTCTTAGTTTCCATGGTTCCCCTCCGACCCCCGAACAGGAGAAGCAGGCCCTGTGTGAACTTTGCAAAATAAAGGATATTGAGTTATGAGCGAGGTTAAATTAGCCGCGACGCGTGACGCTTACGGAAAAGCTTTGGCTCAACTGGGGAAAGAAAACCCGAACATTGTCGTTTTGGACGCCGATCTTTCCGCTTCGACCAAAACGGCTGAATTTGGCAAGCTGTTTCCCGATCGTTTCTTTAATATGGGGGTAGCGGAACAGGATATGATCGGCACCGCGGCCGGATTGGCCGCCTGCGGCAAGATCGCTTTTGCCTCCACTTTTGCGGTTTTTGGTTCCGGACGCGCCTGGGACCAGGTCCGGGTATCTGTTGCATATACCCGAGCCAATGTAAAAATAGTGGTGACTCACGCCGGTATTGTGACCGGCGAAGACGGCGCTTCCCACCAGGCGAACGAAGATATCGCCATCATGCGGGTCATTCCGAACATGACGGTCGTTGTCCCGTCCGATTCGGTTGAGACCGAAAAGGTGATCCGCGCGGCGGCGGAGTTCCACGGCCCCATGTACATCCGCTTAAGCCGGCCTAAAACCAAGATCATCAACGCTGAAAACTATAAATTTCAACTTGGCCGTGGCGTTGTTTTGCGCCCTGGCAGAGACCTCACGATCTTTTCCTGCGGCATTATGGTCGCGACCGCGCTGGATGCGGCGGCCGAACTTGCGAAAAAAGGGATCGAGGCCGAAGTTGTTAACCTGCACACCATCAAACCGCTCGATAAAAAGTTGATCGTTGATTCGGTTAAACGGACCGGGGCGGCGCTGACCGTTGAAGAACATTCGATCCTTGGAGGCCTCGGCGGGGCGGTGGCCGAAGTACTGGTCGAAAATTGTGTTGTCCCAATGGTCAGGGTTGGACTGAAGGACGTTTTTGGCGAATCTGGCAAACCAGACGAACTACTGGTCAAATATGGTTTGACTGCCGAAGAAATAATCAAAGCGGCTCGTGCCGTGCTTAAAAGGAAAAAATGAGGCCAGGCTGGGACGATTATTTCATGAAGATCGCTCATGATGTCAGTGAGCGGGCAACCTGTGTTAAACGGAGCGTCGGCGCGATCATTGTAAAAGAGAAGCGGATCTTAGCTACCGGTTATAATGGCACTCCTCGCGGTTTTAAGCATTGCACCAACGAAACCTGCATCCGCAAACAGATGGACATTCCTTCCGGCCAGCGGCATGAACTTTGCCGAGGCCTGCATGCCGAACAAAACGCTATCATCCAGGCCGCCTGGCACGGCGTGAAAATTGAAGGCGGGACCCTCTATTGTACCTTTCAGCCCTGTGTCATCTGTGTTAAAATGATCATTAATGCCGGGCTGGTCAAGCTGGTTTATGAAGGCGGTTATCCCGACGCCCTGGCGAGCGAAATGCTGAAAGAATCAAAGCTGGAGGTTGTAAGACATGAAAGTAGGGTACCTCGGTCCTGAAGGGACCAATAGCGAAGAGGCCGGGTTTTTATACGTCAAAAAACTTAAGCAAAAAGCCGATATCATTCCTTACTCTACATTTTTTGATCTGATAACCGCCGTTAATAAAAAAATGATCGATGAAGCGGTCCTGCCGATCGAGAACTCGATAGAAGGGACGATCGGGATCGTGACCGATATGCTGGTCAAAGATGTCGATCTGAAGATCAAGCAGGAATTTGTCCTGCCTATCTACCATTACCTGATCGCCCAAAAAGGGATACGGCTCAAAGAAGTGACCGATGTTATCTCCAACCCGCCCGTGCTGGACCAATCCCGGGATTTTCTGAAGAAAAACCTTCCACACGCTAAACTGCATCTCGCCTATAGTTCAGCTGACGCGGTCCGTCAGGTGGCGATCTCTTTAGGCGAAAAGATCATTGCCCACGGCAAGGTCAAAGGGCACGTTTTTGCCGCGATCGGGACCAAGGCCTCGGCCAAACTTTACAATTTGAATATTATCGCCTCACAGATCAACGCGAAAGACAACCAGACCCGTTTTGTGGTCCTGGCTGGATCAGATCACCCCCGGACCGGCAAAGACAAGACCTCGATCGTGTTTTCAATCGCCAAGGACCGGCCGGGCGGTTTGCATGATGTCCTGGCGGAGATCGCGGATAAAGACATCAATCTTACCAAAATCGAATCCCGTCCTTCAAAGAAATCGTTGGGAGATTATTACTTTTTTGCCGATATGCAGGGACACCGGACAGATCTTGATGTTCAGGTCGTTTTGAAAAATTTAAGAAGAAAAACTTCGTTCTTTAAGTTGCTTGGTTCGTACCCCGCCTATCGGCAGGCAGGCCTTAAAGGGAGATAAAATGCCCGAACAAGAAGATAATACGCTGCTGGTCGGTTTGTTGGCCGGCGGTTTGATCGGCGGGGTGCTGGGGTTGATGATCTCTCCCTCGATCAGCGAAAAAACCAGGGGGACGATCAAAAAAAAGATCCATGAGTTTAATCTGGGAGAAGTTCTTGACCGGTTCGCCGAAGCTTTTTGCGTTGGTTTGGAAGAGGCGGAAAAGATCGAAGAAGAGCTTGAAGGAGGATAAAAAATGCATGACATTTTAATAAACGTTCTGATCTTTTCCGGGGTTCTGCTCCTTCTGGCCCTGACGGTCGCGGTCATTCAGGGGATCTTGATCTTGACCGACGTCCGCAAAATGAGCGCCGAGATCAGGGAAAAGGTTCTGGCGATCGCCTCGTTGCTGGACGCGGTGACCATGATCTTCAACTCCTTTGGCGGTTCAAAAAAGAAGTGGAGCAAGAACACGACGATCGCCGCTTTTGTCGGCGGATTGCGCAAAGGGTTGAACGTTTTTCTAAAAGAAAAGAAGGAGGATTGAAATGGGAATTAAAAGGTTGTTCAAGGTGTTTGCTGTTGGCGGCTTATTGGGTGCGATCGGTGGCCTGATCTTTGCTCCTGGTAAAGGTGAGGAAACCAGGGCCAAGCTGAAAGAGTCGCTGGAAAAAGGGAAAGAAAAGTTTGACGAGATAAAGAAGAATTTAAACGAAAATAAATCATAATTATTGGAAACGCGCGAATAGACGACCGAGACGTTTAGTCTTGGTTTCCGAGAAAGAGGTAGCATGCTTCGTTCGGTAATAGAATCACAGATCAGGGGGGCCTTTGGCCTCCTTGGTGTTAATGAGCCGGTCTTGTACAAGGTCGAGGTCCCGCCTCGACGGGAGCTTGGTGATTATGCCACGAATGCGGCGATCGTCAACGCCAAGGCATTAAAAAAGCCACCGTTGCAAATTGCCAAAGAACTTGTGGCTGAGATGGAAAAACTTGACCAGGGCGGTCATTTTGTCAAAATTGAGATCGCCCCGCCCGGGTTTATTAATTTTTTTCTATCCGACCGGACAATAGAGCAGCGACTAAAAGAGGTCATTCCGCTTGATCAGGCCTGGGGAAGATCCGCGCTTTATGCTGATCGTTCCGTCCTTCTGGAATATGTTTCCGCCAACCCAACCGGACCGCTCCATGTTGGTCATGGCCGCTGGGCGGTCTTTGGCGACTGTTTGGCGCGGCTTTTTGAAGCAGTCGGCTATCGGGTGGAAAAAGAATTTTACGTCAATAATGTCGGCAATCAGGTGGAAAAACTCTACGCTTCGGTTCTCGCCGCCAGGAGCGGCCAACCGACACCGGAAAACGGCTACGGCGGAGCTTATGTTAAAGAGATCAAAGGGGAAACAATCGGTGAAATGCTTGCCTGCAACCTGGAAGAACAGAAACAGGTTTTGTCTTCCGTTGGCGTAGTTTTTGACCGTTTTTTCTTCGAGAACGAACTGCACGATCAGAATCTGGTTATGGGAGCGGTTGACCAGTTAAAGAATAAACACCAGACCTTTGAAGAAGGGGGGGCGATCTGGTTCAAGTCCCAGGAACACGGCGACGATAAAAACCGGGTCCTGGTCAGGGAAGACGGGAAGCCGACCTATTTTGCCGCCGATATCGCGTATCATCTGAATAAATTTAACCGCGGGTATGACTTGATGATCGATATTTGGGGAACCGACCATCACGGTTATGTCCAGCGCTTGAAAGCGGCCCTCAAGGCGATCGGGCTCCCCGCCGAAAAATTGGAAATTATAATCGGCCAGCTGGTCGCCCTCTACCGCGGCGACGAACAGGTCAGAATGAGCAAGCGGACCGGCGAGATGGTGGCGCTGAAAGAGGTGGTCGAAGAGATCGGGGCGGACGCGACCCGCTTTTTCTTTGCCGCGACCGACGTGAATTCGCATCTTGATTTTGACCTGGAGCTGGCAAAAAAACGCTCAAGCGATAACCCGGTTTTCTATTTGCAATACGGGCATGCCAGGATTTGCGGAATATTAAGAAAGGGAGAGGGATCAAGTGATCAAGGGATCAAAGAGTTAAAGATCAGTGAGTTAAGTACGCCGGCGGAACGGAATCTGATCATGAAGCTGATCCGGTTTCCTGAAGTTGTTTATGACGCCGCCCAGCTTCGCCATCCTCATCGGATCTGTGAATACGGCAAAGAGTTGGCGGCCCTTTTTCATTCTTTTTACGAACAATGCAAAGTTTTGGGAAATCCCTCGCGTGAGTACCTGGTGGGGGCAACTCGAATTACTCTACGCAATGTGTTAAACTTATTGGGAATAACGGCTCCGGAATCTATGTAGAAGAGAGGGTTTACATGAAATACGCGTTTTTTAAGGGAAAGATCGTACCGTTTGAACAGGCTAATATCTCCATTATGACCCACGCTTTTAATTACGGAACAGGTGTATTTGAAGGTATCAGAGGGTACTGGAACGCTGATAAAAGCCAAATGTTCGTGGTTAAACTGAAGGAGCATTATGAACGGCTGCAGCGCTCGACTAACCTTGGCTTGAAGGCTGAAATGAAGTATTCGATCGATGAGTTGTGTAAGATCACCCTGGAATTGGCCAGGAAGAACGGCTATAAAGAAGACGTTTATTTCCGGCCGATCTATTACAAATCGCAGGCAAAAATCGGGTTAGGCTTGATCGGTATTGAAGATGACTTTTGCATGTTTATGGCTCCGTTCGGCAATTATTTGGATATTAATAAAGGGATCAGGGTTTGCGTTTCTTCCTGGTGGCGGATCTCGGCCAGGTCGGCTCCTCAAGGGGCTAAAATGACCGGGTCATATTTCAACTCTTCATTGGCCAAGGCGGAAGCGCTGGAAAAGGGATACGATGAAGCGATCCTGCTGTCTCACGAAAAAACTGTCGCTGAAGGATCGGGGGAGAACCTGTTCATGGTCAAGAACGGCCAGCTGATCACTCCTCCGGTATCAGAGACGATCCTGCCGGGGATCACCCGTCTTTGTATCATGGAACTGGCCGAACAGGAGCTTGGCCTCAAGACAATTGAGCGGCAGATCCAGCAGTCCGAGCTTTATACCGCTGATGAACTGTTTTTTTGCGGGACTGGCGCCCAGGTTTCGCCGATCGCGGAAGTTGATGGTACGGTGATCAAGGACGGGAAAGTCGGCCCGACCACCAAAAAGATCCAGGATATATATTTTAAGGCGGCTCGCGGCGATAATCCCAAATATGCTTCCTGGAGTACGCCGGTTTATTAAAACTATGAAGGGGATAGGCATAGATATTATTGAGATCGGACGGATCAGGGCCGCCGTCGATAACTATGGGGAAAAATTCCTGCGTCGGGTCTTTTCAACGTCCGAAATAAAATACTGCACCCGGCAAAAAGTTTATCGGGTCCCGGAACTGGCGGTTAGATTTGCCGCTAAAGAAGCTTACTCCAAGGCGATTGGGACCGGGATCAAAGGTTTTGGCCGCCCCAACCGGGGTGTTGGCTGGCTTGATATCGAGGTCGGTAATAATCAAGACGGCAAGCCGCATATCTTGTTTAAAGGAAAGCTCCTCGCCAATGTTCAGGTTAGCCTTTCGCACAGCCGCGATTACGCGGTGGCGTCGGTCTATGTTGAAAGCTGAACTTCATAAACGACCTCTTACTTCTCACAAAGGTGACTTTGGGCGCTTGTTTATTCTGGCCGGTTCCACCGGGATGCTTGGCGCCGCCCTGCTCTGCAGCCGGGCCGCGATGCGAACAGGCACCGGCTTGGTTTACTTAGGCGTTCCTTCCCGCTCTATGGATCAGGTGAATTGCGCGACCCCAGAAGTTATTACTGCCGGGATCGATCGGGTTAGTGACTATGAACGTCTCCCTTATGAGTTTTCCTCTATTGCCATTGGCCCCGGCCTTGGTGGTAGACGGCATATTGCCGAAGGGATCTTGTCCTATTTATCAAAGAAGCGATTCGCTTCTCCGGTGATCATTGACGCCGATGCGCTGGCTATTTTCAACGGCCGGCCGGAAAAACCACCTTTGCTGGATTTGAACCTGATCCTTACTCCTCATCCCGGTGAAATGTCCCGGCTATGCGGATTAAGCGTGGAAGAGATCCAGCGGCATCGCCTGGAAGTTGCCAGCGGGTTTGCCCATAAGTATAATTGCGTGTTGGTCCTGAAAGGACATCGCACCATTGTCGCTGATCCCAACGGCAAAACTTATGAAAATAAGACCGGCAATCCTGGAATGGCGACCGCCGGGACGGGGGATGTTTTGACCGGAGTGATCGGCGCCCTGGCAGCGCGGGGATTGTCGGCCTGGTCGGCGGCAACCTTGGGGGTCAGAGTGCACGGTGCGGCAGGCGACCTTGCCTTAAAGGATAAAGGAGAAAATGGTTTGATCGCGACCGATGTGATCGAACAATTGCCATATGCCATATAATAAAATTACGGAAAATGTCGGAGACAGGATGATCGGTTTTTTAGAGATAATCGGTGAACTTTCTGGTTTGACCGGAAAGGTCATGCGCGACATTGTTAAGGGAAAGATAGACGTTAAACTGACACTCGATCAAATGGTCAAAGTTGGGTTCGATTCTTTGCCTCTTGCCCTGACCACTTCGGCGTTTGTGGGGATGGTCTTTGCTATCCAGATAGCGGCCGAATTCACAAAGTTTGGAGCCGGTAAGTTCGTGGGGGGGTTGATGAGCGTTGCCATTTCCCGGGAACTTGGGCCGGCTGTGACCGGGATCGTAGTTGCGGCCCGGGTCGCCGCGTCGATCACTGCCGAGATAGGGACAATGAAGGTTACGGAGCAGATCGATGCTATGCAGGCCCTGGGAGTAAGTCCGGTCCGCTATCTGATCATCCCCCGGTTTATAGCGACGACTGTAATGCTCCCCTTGCTGACCATTTTGACGATCATCACCGGTTTTTTTGGCGGTTATGTAGTTTCGATTTACGTTGGCAAGATAAATCCGGTTGAATATATGGAGACAGCGCAGACCCTGTCGAAATTGTGGGATCTTTACGGGGGATTAATGAAGACCGCAGTTTTTGGGATGATCATCTCTATTGTTGCTTGTTACCGGGGGCTTAACACGAAAGGAGGGGCCAAGGGGGTAGGGGAGGCGACCACCTCAGCGGTCGTTATCACCCTGATCAGCCTTTTTATCGTGAACTATTTTCTCTCGATGCTATTTTTTAAATGATAAAATTCAACAAACTAACCAAATATTTTGGCAAACTAAAGATCATCGAATCATCAGACCTAATGATTGAGGACGGATCTTCGGTTGCGATCATCGGCCCTTCCGGTTGCGGGAAAAGCACCCTTTTGAGGTTGATCATCCGCCTGATCGAGCCGACCTCCGGTTCGATTGTTGTTGACGGGCAAGACGTTGGCCGGCTTTCGGAAGAAGCCTTGATCGAACTTCGCAAGAAGATCGGGATGATCTTCCAGACCTCTGCGCTGTTTGATTCCATGAACGTTTATGAAAACGTCGCTTTTGCCCTGCACCAGCATACTAAAAAGAGCGAGGCTCAGATCCGAAAGATCGTAGCGGAGAAGCTTAAAATGGTTGAGCTGGATGGGGTTGGCGAACTTATGCCGTCCGAGTTGTCCGGCGGTATGCAGCGCCGGGTATGCATCGCCCGGGCGCTGGCTTTTGATCCCAAGATCATCCTGTATGATGAGCCGACCACCGGACTTGATCCGATAACTTCTGTTACGATCGAAAATTTAATGGTAAAATTAGCCCGCGAATTGAAGGCGACGTCGATCCTGGTCACCCATGTGCTGCAAACCGTTTATCGGGTTGCAAACAGGGTTTATATGTTAAATGATGGGAAATTGATCGATATAGGGACAACGGAAGAGACAAAAAACTCAAAAAATCCGATAGTAGCTAAATTTATTTCAGGAGGTTTGTAATATGGGCCTATCAACTTCGGCCAAAGTCGGGATCGTGACGATAACCGCACTGACTTTGCTGGCGATGGTCATTGTCTGGAAAACCGAGATATTTAAAATGCGGGAAGGATATATAATGACCGGCTCGTTCAATAGCATTGAGGGTCTGACCGTAGGCTCCGAAGTTCGCTTCCGGGGATTGAAGATAGGCAAAGTGATGAAGATCGATCCGGGCCCTTATGATATCAAGATATTTTCGGTGATCGAGCCGCGGATCAAGATCCCGGTCGATTCCAGCCTGCGCGTCGCTTATGACGGGATCGTCGGCTTAAAATATCTGGAGATCAAGCCGGGGACCGCGGAAACCATGTATGAGCCGTCCATGGTGATAAATGGGGTGCGGACCGCCGCTATTGTTGATTTTATTGATATTGGATCGCAGAACCTGCAGGAGAGCAAGTTGATCCTGGCTGATTTGCGCAGGATGATCGAAAACCCGCAATTGCAGAATTCGGTCCTCAATATGGTCGTCATGGCCGATGAGATCACGCAGAACCTCAATCGATTGACCGAAGAGCTGCGCGAGACCAACAGGGGGATCAAAGATATTGTTGGCGATCCTAAATTTCAGGAGAATGTCAAAGGGACGATCCGTGAAACAGAAAAGACCCTTTCTTCGGCTAATCAATTCTTTGATAATTTTGGCAAGATCAACATGAGAAGTTCGGGCGGGGTTGATATTGGGAGCCGGGCGAACGCTGTTCGGGGTGATGTCGATATTCTTCAGGGGGATAAGATCTATTACCGGCTGGGGATCGGCGAAGGGCCAACAAGGCAGATGTCCCTGCTTGACGTCCTCTTTACCAGCGCCATGTCCGATGATGTCAGTTTCCGCCTTGGGATGATCAATAGCCAGTTAGGCGGCGGCTTTGTTTTCAAGCCAGGAGAAAAGAACAACGTAATTGCCGATCTTTACGACATTAATAACCCGCGGCCGAATATGCCGAAGTTCAGGTTGGGCTATGAGAGAGAATTAGTGGATTATCTTGACCTCCTTTTTCAGGCCGATGACCTGCTCAATGGCAACAACAGTAATTTTATGTTAGGGATAAGGGTCAAACCTCAGGGCGGTAAATTATTCTAAGGTTGATTAACCGCGCGCTTAAGCGCGCGGTTATAATTACACTGCTCCACTTGCTGCTTGTAATACCCGCTTGGTCCGCTGTGTTTTCACACCAACTGCCGGATGGATTGCTCTCGATCAAGGGGCCTGAACTTGCTAAAGATAAAGGGCGGAAGGTTATTATTGATCGAAGCAATAAATTTGGGGTCAGCCTGACCTACGACCAGTTGAAGATCAAAGCCAACCGGGCGAGCTACGACCAGGACGAGATCGAACTGACCGTTTTCAAAGGTAATTACGAACAATATGCGCTGGAGGGAGATTACTTTCGGATCAATCCGAAGACAGGAGAATACGCCGGCGACAACCTGAAGTTTGGCTATCTTTCGGCTTACTTAAAGGGGGGTAGGGTCCATTTCTTTGGTGATAAAATAGTTGCCGACCAGGTTACGACCTCCCCACTTAATTATCCGGTTTTTAGTTTTTCTTCCAGCCGGATCGAGATCTATCCTGGGTACGCCCTGGCTCGCGGCAATATTTTAAAGTTTTTTCCGGTCCCGATATATTATATCCCTTTATATATCAATGATCAGCGGAGAAAATATTTTGAGCTGCCGTTCCCGGCCCTGGAAGCAGCCAAAGACCTTTTTCACGGTTCGCATGGGGCGGTCCACAGTCATTACTTTTTTAATCCGCAATGGTTTGGCGATCTGGCGCTTCGATATTCTGAAATTGATGGGGGAGGGGTAGAGGTTCAGCAGATCGTTCGTCTTTCAGATCATCAACAATTCCAAGTTGATCTGACCGGTTGGCAGAGAGCCTCGGCCCAGGGAAAAATTTCTTATGTTTACAATTATTATCCTGATCCTGCGATTGGCCGCCAATTAAGCTTTTTTGAGAAAAACGAGCTGGCCGGCAAAGTCGCCGGGATCGAGGCGCCGCTGGCCCTGCGGGCCGATCACAGTTTTAACGAAGAGATTAACCGGAGCGTTATTGACCGGGATTACGATATAAGCGTTAAAGGCAAAGTAAAAGGATTATTATTCGATCATACCTATACTATAGTCCCGACCTTAACCTATGGCCGGATCAGGGAAACGAAGATATATCCGGAGAGCGCTCCGGCGCAGGTTGTCGATCGCAATTATCTAAGAACCGGGGCCGATCTGAACTTTTCCTATTATCTGGAGACCCCATTCATTCAACCTTATGTGACCAAGGCTTTTTTATCGCTTGATTACCAGCATGATGATTATAAGCCGGGAACCGTGTCCAGGACCAGATTGGCCAGTTCCTTGACCGTCCGGCGGCCGATCTTTAATTTGGACTTCCTTTTTTATGAAGCGGTCTTGACCAAGTCACTGGCCGATAGCGGCTTAAGTCCGTTTTATTTCGAAGAATACGGGCGGTTAAAAGATAGTTTTTCGCTTGATCTTTACCTGCAGACCGATCTTTTTGTTGGTGGGAACCAATGGGTCTACGATCTATCGGCTGGGGTAATGTTTAATGAGATCAATTATCTGGGGATTAAAGCCCTGGGTGATAGCTATGTTGTTCTCCGCCACGATCGCCGTAGGGAGTTTTGGGAGCTGGGGATCATGAAGAAAGAGCTCGCGTTTTAAGGCTTTTTCCCTGGTAACCGACCACGAACCCTACAAAAGCCTCAATATAAGCCTTAATCAGGCAAAATAACAGCATTGTCCCAGGTTTCAAAAATAATCATTTTTCATTTTTTGAATAGGGGAGGCTTGGTTTGATTTTTCCGGTGCCTATCTAATCGCGCACTTAAGTGCGCAGTTAACTGAACGTCGCAATGAGCAAGAAATAACCGTGTACTTCAGTGCACGGTTTTTTAACCGCGCAATTAATTGCGCGGTTAAAAGTAGCAAGTGCGCTTACCAAAAACCAGCCAAATCGAGAGCCTTAAACAGCCAAAAAACAACCCAAATGCAGTGTCGCATAATATATCTTATGTATACATACGAGGGGGTGATGATACGTATAAATAAGGCTCTGGGGTGCGGAAAATAGCGTCACCTTGGGGTTTTCCACAGGGTTAATAAACAGTTCAGATGTGGTGTCTCTCTGTTCCTGCGGCTGGTGGTAATCGCGCGGTTAAATCAATAAGCGATGCCCTATTATTTCTGTCTCTTTAATACTTACTTCTTATCGCTTAATCCTTACAACTTATTATGCCCCCTACTGGAAAAACCACTTCACAAAAGATGATTCATAAACTATAATGCAAAACATAATCATTAATTAGAAAGGTACGATTAATATGCGTGAAAAATTCATTCAATTATCGCAGATAGATACCTCAGAAAAGTATTTAAAAGATATTTCTGACAGCGAGTTCTTTGGTTTTCCTATAGAACCGATAATAAAAGCCGAAGAACGATTACAGAATAAACCTTCTATTGCTTATTTTTCTATGGAATTTGGCCTTGCCCCAAGCGTGTATCACACTTTTAAAACAGTTAACTCTATTAGCCCGCTTAATGTGATCAGCAAGCATGAAGTCTTTTCCAACATGAAAGATATGGATTATTATCATTCCTTACCATTTAATAAGCTCCTGGACCTGCCGATCTATAGCGGTGGCTTGGGTGTTTTAGCTGGGGATTCGCTTAAATCAGCGGCCGATCTGAATATTTCGCTGACCGGGATCGGGATATTGTGGCATAAAGGGTATTTTAAGCAAAAATTCTGGTTTAGAGCTGGTGGCCAGGTTCCCGAAGAGATTTCCTGGGATCCAGACACATATCCAGGGCTAATTCCTTTAAAAAATGTTGTTACTATAAATTTAAGCGGTCAGCCGCTGCATTTAAAGCTTTGGAAATATTATGTTTACTCCAATGATTTAAAAAATGTTGTTCCATTAATATTGCTTGATGCAAACCTTGACTCAAATCCAGAGTATTTTAAGGAATTAACCGCGCAATTGTACCGAAGTTCAAATGCCTGGATAAAAATCGCCCAAAGAATGATCTTGGGCATGGGTGGTGTTAATGCCTATAATTCCCTTAAATACTCAATAAAAATCAATCATTTAAATGAAGGTCATGCTGCTTTTGCGTTTGTTGAGAAAGCTAAAAATATAGCTCCAGATAGCCTTAAGTCAAGTTTCGCGTATACATGTCATACTCCTGTTGAAGCTGGTCATGATCGTTTTGACCTAAAAGAGCTTTCAATGGCAATTGGGAATGAAGGGAGCGAAATAGTCAAAAAATACGGACGTGACTTGAAAAATAGCAATATTGCGAATTTAACTCAATTGGCAATGTCTACTTCTGCTCATATAAATGCTGTCGCGCAAAAACATGGAGAAGTCACAAGGCTGCAATTTCCTCAATTTAAAGACAAAATTCAGAGTATTACCAATGGAATTCACACCTTTACCTGGCTTTCCCATTCTTTTAAAGAATTATTTGATAAGTACCAGGAGGTTCTTGGTAACTGGCAGGCTGATCCAACATTATTAAAAAATGTTGTTAACCTGAGAAATAATGAGGCATTTAGAAAGGATTTGTGGTCAGCGCATCAAAAAAACAAAGAGAATTTGGCCAAAGTGCTTGAATATTGGTATTTTAACGCAAATACTTTTACGATTGGCTGGGCACGTCGGATCGCTCCATATAAACGTCCCAGCATGTTACTTCAAGACCCCAACCGGCTAATTGATATTGCCAGGCGAATTGGCCAACTGCAGATAGTGATCGCTGGAAAAGCGCACCCTGCCGATGTCCCCGCTTCCATCCACATGGACGAAATGCTGGAAAAGATCACATTGTTAAATGGAGAAAGAAAGCTTATTCGAATCTGCTTTTTAGAAAATTACGATACATATTTTGGAAAGTTACTAACCAATTCGGTGGATGTCTGGTTAAATAACCCCCTACCGCCGTTTGAAGCCTCGGGGACTAGCGGGATGAAAGCGATTTTGAACGGTGTTCCTCAGTTAAGCACCCTTGATGGCTGGGTTGTTGAAGCGGCCGATAAAGGGATTGGAAAAATATTTGGCTATGTTCCCCCTCCGGGAGAGATTGGGAGTGAAAGAGACCTGAAGCTCGATGAGGATTCAAAAGCGCTCTATAAAAATCTGGAAGAAATGGTGACGACTTATTACGCGCAGGATAGTTCCTGGGTAGATATGATGATCAATTGCATTGAACAAAGCGCGTTTTTCTCAACCCATCGGATGATCAGGGAATACAACGAAAAGATCTGGCAGGCTACTTAACCCAGAACATCCCGGCCGAGATCTGATATTCAGCGTATTTTTGGCCGAATTTTTTCTGTAAAAGAATTTTTTCTTCAAGGTATGCGTTGAGCCAGATGGTGGCGATTATGATCATCCCAAAGTAGAACGAGTAGACAGCGGCAAAGATCCACCACCAACCAATAAAAATAAAGATCGCGCTTAAATATTGCGGGTGCCGCAGCCAGTTATATGGTCCACTGGTGATCAGGGTCTCTCCCGGCAGATCCAAAGGGTTGATCCCCTTGAATTCTTTGCCAGCCAAAATTAAACCGGCAATTCCGGCCGCCAATAAAAAGTATCCGGCTATGATCCACCAGAAATAATCGAGTTCAAAGCGGGGTTGAGCAAAAAACACCGAAATGATCGGCAGAAGAAAAAATAACATTACCCCGACATATCTATATGATTTAAACTTTCCCCCATAAACAAATTGCCAGAAAAGGGCGATGTTCAACAGGAAAAACAGGACCACAACCGATTGCGTAAGCATTTTTAGCCTCCAAAAGTCGTATCAATGTTATAATATCACTGGCAGTTGGATTGCACAAGGGAGCTGGAATCAAATAAAATGTCATTTATATTAAGAACATTACTGATCTTGGTATTTCTCCTCCTCGCCTCTTCGTCTTTTGCCAGGACTATGCCGTTGATCCCCTTTCCTCAGGTCGTACAATACCGATACGGAATCGGACTTGACCTGCCTCGAGATACTTTATTGTTGAACGCTTTTTCCGCCTACGAGGGTTGGCTGAATAATTATGTTGCCGAAGAAGGCGGCCCTGACCAGGAATACCGGGTTCACCGAGGGCCGCTTTATGATTATGATACGATCTCTGAAGGGATCGGCTGGGGAATGCTGATCACCGTGCTGATGGAGAACAGGAAGAACCCGACAAAAAAATATTTTGACGGATTTTGGTTATATTATAAAAGGAACATGAACGGGGCTGGTTTAATGTCCTGGAAGGTCAGCCGGACCGGCCAGGTCCAGGAAAAAGAGTCTTCTACCGATGCCGATCAAAATGTTGCGATGGCCCTCTTATTTGCCGATCGGCAATGGGGAAGCAACGGAAAGATCAACTACCTGGCGGAAGCCAGGAAACTGATCTCTAATATAATGAACAAGGAGATCGAACCTCGTTCCTTTATTGTTAAACCGACTTCCGGCTGGGGAGGATCGGCAACGACCAGTCCCTCTACTTATTCACCGGCATATTATAAGGCCTGGGCAAAATTCAATGATGACTGGTTGAAAGTTGACGAAAATGCGGAACAAATGTACTCCCTGTTTTATAATAGATATTACACCGGCTTATATCCGGATTGGTGCAGCGCGACCGGCGAAAAGACCCAGTTGAGCTATGATTATACGTATAACGCCTGTATTACCCCGCTCAAGCTCGGTCTCAATTATCTTTGGAATGGCGAAGGGGACCACTACCTGAAAAGGCTTTCCAATTGGATCCTTGATAAATGTGACGGGAATCCGGAGGCGATCGCTGATGGATATACGATCGACGGCGTGTCGATCGGCCAATACAGCAATGCCGCGTTTATTGGGCCGTTTTGCGTGGCGGCGATGGTTTCGGAAGAATATAAGCCCTGGCTGCTTAAACTGTACAATTATCTTTTGCAAATGAAGACCGGTGAAAAAGGAGGTTATTACTCCGATACTATTAGGCTGATTTCCCTGATCATTGTTTCGGGCCATATGCCGGATCTTTGGAAAACTACCGAAGGTGAAAACCAATGGATCTGGGTCTTCAATCGCAAAGCAGATGGTGATAATTAAACGTTTTATCATCATGGTCTGGGTAATTGATAATGCCTTAATGAATGCCTTGCGCCATTTATTCCCAACCGCCTGGCGGCGAGCTGGGAACTGTCTCTGCTGCGGCCAATGCTGCCGGGAGATTTATTTGACCTTGTCCCCGGCGCAAGCCAGAAGCCGGTTTTTTATTGGCTTTTTTACCCGATGGTTTAGCTGGTTGTTTGATTTTGATTTGCTCCGCTTTGATGCCGATTATCCGGCACTGGTTTTTAAGTGCCGGCAACAGAAATCTAATGGTCAATGCGGAGCCTACTTTTGGCGTCCCCCACTCTGCCGAAACTACCCTCTGGTAGACTATTTTAAAAAACCATTTTTTCTTCCCGGTTGCGGATACAAAACAGAAAGTAATTGACCGATATTCGTCATATTTTTTAATCTTCCAACTGATCACCCCTCATGGCAATAATATTGCTTTATTTATCGGTGAACGGTATTTATGGACCTGGCACCAAAATACCGGATAAAGGGGGTGAAGAAGATGAGAGGATTAAACAGATCAATTTTGGCTGGCCGTTTGGTCGCCGATCCAGAAGTTCGCTACACCAGCAACGAGCTGGCAGTGACTAATTTTCGGCTTGCGATCAATCGCGGAAGCAAGAAAAAAGGGACCGACGCGGTCGATTTTATCAATTGTGTCGCCTTTGGTTCATTGGCCAAGATCTGCGGAGAGTATCTGAAAAAAGGAAAACTGGTAGCGGTTGAGGGTCGCCTTCAGATCAGGAGTTATGAAGGGAAGGATGGACAGAAGAAAAGCGCAACCGAGGTCGTTCTTGACGAAATGCAGATGCTTGACGCTAAGTTTTACAAAGAATCGGAAAAAGAGACCGAACTTGTTGAAGTCTAGAGAATCAAGCCCTGGATGCGGTTTTAGCCGCATTCGGGGCTTTTCTCCAATTAATATTTGTGCTAACATCCCATTTATGGGTCGATTGTTTTTGATCGGAATTTTGCTTTGGTCTATTACCACGACCGGGTTTGCCATGGGATCGATCCCTTTTACTGCCCGTACTTCGGCCGAAGTCAGCGGAGGCCCTTACCGGGTGATCGGAGACGCGCTGGTTTTTCCCTCTCCTTACAATCGCGGCAGAGACAAGGACTTGATCATTCAATATCGGTTGTCGCATGATGCCGATATCGATATATTTGTCGTCTCAGTTAATGGGGATATAGTAAAAAAATTCATTTTTTCTGCCGGTCGGGCCGGCGGAACTGCCGGACTTAACAAGGTCAAATGGTCCGGCCGGGCTGACGACGGGACCCTGCCGGGGAACGGGATCTATGTCGGAACAATTGTCGATCGCGCGAACAACCAGCTTTTAAAGAAGTTTAAGATCACCATAAACGACTAATGATAAAAAAGATATTATTTTCTTTATTGTTATTATCCCTGCTGGCCGACCTGGCTGCGGCTGAAAAAAAATATATCAAACTCCCGGAACCAAAGATCATTGGAAAGATGCCGCTGGAAGAAGCGGTTTTTCGCCGGCGTTCCTGGCGAAGTTTCCATCCCAATGATCTGACCCTCGATCAGATCTCCCAGTTATTGTGGGCCGGCCAGGGGATCACCGATAAAAGCTGGGGTTTCCGGGCTGCCCCCTCTTCCGGTTCCCTTTATCCGCTTAATTTATACATAGCCAAAAAAGACGGAGTATTTGAATATGTTCCCGATGGGAACAAATTAGTTGAGATCTCCAAAGAAGACAAACGCGGGTCGATCGTCAGGGCATCTCTGGGCCAGCAGTTCATTGGCGAAGCCCCTTGCGTGATCATTATTTGCGGTAATTTCCGTATCACTCAAGCGAAATTTGGCCAACGCTCATACCGGTATATCAATATGGAGGTTGGTCACGCGGCGGAAAACATCCTGCTGCAGGCTGTCGCGCTCGGCCTGGGCGCGGTCCCGGTTGGCGCTTTTTGGGACGATGTTATCGCCAAGCTTCTGGATCTGCCCGATACCCGTGATCCTTTTTATTTAATTCCGGTCGGTTACCCCAAATCAGAGCAATAAATGGATAAGCCAAAGAAACCCAACAATCGAACGCGTCTGCTCGCCCTGCTGACCTTGATCGGCGGGATCCTCTACTTTTATTTGAATATCTTTTCCCCACACCTGGTCCCGGTTTTTTTAAGGATCGGGTCGGTCAGGGTTCCGACCAATATATTGATCCTTGGTATAGACATGAATTACGACCGTTTTACCGGGCAAAGGATCATGGACATGAACGGCCGGACCGATACGATCATTATTGCCAGGATCGATCCGGTTAACTATAAACTAAGCCTCCTCTCTATTCCCCGCGATACTTTGGTCGAGATCCCCGGTTATGGTTCTCAGAAGATCAATGCCGCCAACGTTTACGGAGGGACCGGCCTGGTCAAAGAAACACTTTTTAAGCTGACCGGACTGCGTATTGATAAGCATATATTTGTCAATGCGGCGGCGGCCGTCGCCCTGGTCGACCTGCTTGGCGGGGTTAATGTTTATGTCGACAAAGATATGTACTACACCGATAACGCGCAAAAACTTTACATTAATCTGAAGCAAGGCCAGCAGCGGCTTTCCGGCAGGGACGCGGAAGGTTTTCTCCGTTTTCGACACGATACTTATGGGGACCTGACCAGGATCTCGCGCCAGCAGAGATTTATGCTGGCGATCTTCAAGGAATTTGCCCGCCCGGAAAATATTCTCAAAGCGCCGATCGGTTTGGAGATCGCCCGCCAGCACATCCATACCAATATGAGGCTAAACTCGATCATTCGACTGCTTAATTTTACCAGGATGCTGGGATCGGCAGATATAAAAACTTTTACCGCTTCGGGCGAGCCGCAAGATGTACCGGGGATCGGTTCGGCCCTGGTCATGGACCGGAACAATCTGGAAAGCATTGTTAAGGAATTCAAATGAGCAGGTCAAGGCTGATCGCCGCTCTCGCCTCATTTATGGTCGTCGGGCTTGGCCAGGTAATTCGCGGGGAAAAGAGGAAGGGGTTGAAGCTGATGCTTGCCTTTTATTTTGTTTTTCCGGCAGCGGTATATTCGGCCCTGCTGGTCAGCGGCCTGCTGACTCTGATCGTCCTAGGGATCGGTTCGATCGTGGGGATCCTGCTGTGGGTTTATAGCATCATTGATGCATTTACATATGAAAAGATCAATTAAAATATTAACGCTGTTCGATATCCCGGTGGAAATTAATTTTTCCTGGTTCATTATTTTGGGACTGGTCGTCTTTACCTTGGCTAGCGGATATTTTCCTTTGACCGACCCCGGCCTCCCCTACGCGGTTTATCTGCTAATGGCGGTCATTTCCGCTCTCTTGCTGTTTGCCTCCCTGTTGGCGCATGAATTTTCCCATTCGCTGGTCGCCATGCACAACGACCTGCCGATCCACGGGATTACACTTTTTATTTTTGGCGGGATCGCCCATTTGGCAAAAGAGCCGGACACTCCATGGGTCGAGTTTAAAATGGCGATCGCCGGTCCGATAATGAGCTTTGCGCTTGGTCTCTCGTTTTTCTTCGTGACCCAGGCGTTGCTCAGCTTCCGCTCTCCCGCCTACGTGATCTCAATGACCAACTACCTTTTTATAGTCAATTTGATGGTTGGGATCTTTAACCTGGTCCCTGGTTTTCCCCTTGATGGTGGACGGGTCATGCGTTCTATACTATGGCAAATATTAGGAAACATAAGAAAAGCGACAATGATCGCCAGCGGGTTTGGCCGGGCGATCGCTTTTTTTCTGATGTCATACGGGTTGTTCCTCCTGTTTTCCGGACTGTTCATCAATGGGATCTGGTTTGTGTTTATCGGCTATTTCCTGCAGGAGTCGGCTGAAGCTAGCTATAGGCAGGTCTTGATGCGCCGTTTTCTGACCGGAGTCAAAGCAAAAAACCTGATGAGCCGGGACCTGATAACTGTTCCCCCG
This sequence comes from Candidatus Margulisiibacteriota bacterium, assembly GCA_018822365.1. Lineage (NCBI taxonomy): Bacteria > Bacillati > Candidatus Margulisiibacteriota > Candidatus Margulisiibacteriota bacterium. The sequence continues at coordinate 38,771 of JAHJKL010000042.1, read as the reverse complement.
ACCCTGCCGGTCGACCGACTGGTCAATGAGTATTTTCTTAAACAGCGTTACATCTCTTTTCCGGTTATCGAAGACGACAATTTACTTGGGATCGCGACCGTTCACTTGATCAAAGAGATCAATCAAGATGATTGGGCTAAGCATACTGTCCGGGAAGTTATGATCCCGATAAGCGACGCACTGGTCATAGATGAAGAGGCGGAGATCACTGAATGCCTTAACAAAATGGCCAACAACGAGTTTGGCCGCCTGCTGGTGATTGAAAAAGGTAAACTGGTCGGGATCCTCTCCCAGCGGGATATCATGCGGCTGCTTGATTTTAGATCAAAGATAGAGAAGTAATTAACCCTCACCCGAGTGAGAACCGTTTGTTTAGTTGGTGCTTAACAACCCTCTCCCAGGGGGAGAGGGAGTTGAGAGTTTGTTGATGAGCAGTTCCACTCCTTCTCCCTTTGGGAGAAGGTTGTAAAGAAGACGTATTTGTTTGGTTTAACTTGGATGAGGGTTTAATAATCATGAAAAAAGTTATCTTTATCATCGCTTTTAATGGCTTTCGCGACGAAGAGTATCAGCAGCCCAGAGAAGAGCTGGAGAAAAACGGCATCTTGGTGACTGTCGCCTCTTCCGGCACTGGCACGGCAACCGGTAAATTAGGCTTGAAAGTGAATATTGATAAAATTGTCAAGGATGTCGCAGTCGGCGACTATGAGGCCTTAGTCCTGGTTGGTGGCCCAGGTTGTTATGATTATTATGATGACCGGCAGGTCCAACAGCTGGTCCGCGATTTTCACTCCGCCGGCAAAGTGACCGCCGGGATCTGTTCTGCCGCGGCGATCCTGGCGATCGCCGGGATACTAAAGGGGATCAGAGCGACAGTTTTTCCTGGTGAAGCGGAACGGTTGAAAAAAGCCGGCGCAATATATGGCGCCAAGGGGTTGGAAGTTGACGGAAAGATAATTACTGCCGATGGCCCGGAGAACGCAAGGCGTTTCGGATCTGCGATCGCTACCGCCCTATCTTAAAACTTCAAGAACTTCGTACTGTCGTAAGGATTATTCGGTTTTGTTGGTGGTGGCATGACAGGCTTGGATTGTTCTGTTGGCTTTGGCGATACTGCGGGTTTTGCTATAAAACCGGGTTTTGGTTGTTGAAAACTGATTGGTTTGATCGTTGTCATTGGGAGTTGAGAAGCCGGCTGAACAGTAAGATGCGTTTCTGGTTCGGCGGCGTAGACAATATCATTTTCCCTGACCTGGCTCCCTACCTTTAAGCCGATCTCCGCTCCTTTATTGACCATTGGTACATTTTTATGGTTGATCTGGATCGAGTCGACTTTTTGCTTGAAATCGGTGGTTTTCCCCTTGATCTGGATATAATCGCCGACTTTGAGGGGTGACTGGACTTTAATTATCGCAACGGATATTTTGTCATAAATGTGAATGATCTTCCCAATAACCTTTGGCCCTTTTGGTTTAACGGTTTTTTTTGTGATTTTCTTTTTCGCGGCCGATTTTTTAGGGCTTTTTTTAGTTTTCTTTTTCATGGTCCACCTCTTTGGGACAAATGTAGGGACAGCCCTTGTGGCTGTCCGTTTATTCGGCAAGGCACAAGGCCTTGCCCTACATTTTCAATGGAATAATAGCATACCAATTTTCATTTTCAAATATAACCGCGCATTTAAATGCGCGGTTGAGCAATGACTCAACTAGTCAATTCGTTAAAGTACTTGTTCTTCCCCAGGATCCTTAGCGCTTTGCCGACTTTCAGCCGGTTCTTTTCCTGATGTGGTTGCAATAGAGCCTTTTGCAAAGTCCGCTCCTCACCTTTGGGAATATGGACCGCTTTGCCGGTGAACGGATCGATCCCGGTGTAATACATACAGGTTGAAACGGTCATCGGTGATGGGGTAAAGTTTTGGACCTGCTCGATCCTGATGTTATGCTTCTCCAGAAAAAGCGCCAGTTCCAGCGCGTGGTTCAGCGTGCTCCCCGGGTGTGACGATATAAAGTATGGGATCAGGAACTGCTCTTTATTATGGCGGCGGTTGGCCGCGTCGAATTTTTCTTTGAACTCAAGAAACTTATTGATCTTCGGTTTTCCCATCATTAACAGGACCTCTTCACAAACATGCTCGGGCGCGACGCTTAACTGGCCGCCAACGTGGTGTTTGGCGATCTCGCTGATATATTCGTCGTCTAACAGGGCGAGGTCATAGCGGATACCTGAGCCAATATAGAGTTTTTTTACTCCGGGGATCTGGCGGATCGTCCGCAAGAGACTTAGCGCCGGCTTGAGCGAGGCGTCGAGATGCGGACAGACATTGGGATAAATACAGCTTGCCCGGGGGCACCCCTCTTCTTTTTTACAAGACATCCCGTACATGTTGGCGGTCGGACCGCCAACGTCGAGGATGTTGCCGGTAAAATCGGGCTGTTTCATAATGGTGTTAGTAATTTCACGCTTGATCGATTCGCCGGAGCGGCTGGTGATATATTTCCCCTGATGCTGGGAGATGGCGCAGAAAGAACAGCCGCCGAAACAACCGCGGTGGGAAACGGTCGAAAACTTAACAAAGTCCCAGGCCGGGATCTTTTCTTTATATGAAGGATGCGGCGCCCTGACAAATGGCAATTCCATTAGCGCGTCCAGTTCTTGACCGGTCAGGTTTTGCGGCGGGAAAACCACCAGGTATCTCCCCTGGCACGGCTGGATAATTATCCTGGGATGTTTTTTGCGTCCCTCAAGATAATAGAGCTTAAAAGCCTCGGCGTATTTATTTTTATCCGCCGCGACCTCTTCATAGCTTGGCAGGATTAGCGGGCCTTTATATTTGGAGATATCTTTAACAACAATGGCGGTGTTGGGAATTTCATGCAAATGATGTGAACCGAGGCTGAACGCCTCGGTTATGGAACCGCGACGTTCAGTCGCAGGTTCCAAAGAGGCTTGGATTTGTTGAGCAATCCCTAGTATCCCTTTCTCGCTCATACCGTAAGTCAGGTAGTCGGCTTTGGTGTCAAAGATCAAAGAGCGCCTGACTTTATCGTCCCAGTAGTCGTAATGGGCGAAACGGCGGAGACTGGCTTCCACTCCGCCAAGGACGACCGGAACGCCGGGAAAGAGCCCTTTTAGTTTACTGGTGTAAACTATCGTCGCCCGGTTCGGCCGTTTGCCGCCGGCATTTCCCGGAGTGTACATGTCGGTCCGGCGGATCTTGTTGTCGGCGGTGTAGTTGGCGACCATCGAATCAAGGTTGCCGGAGGAGACGCCGAAGAAAAGCCGCGGCGCGCCGAGCTTCATGAAGTCGTCGTCTTTGTTCCAATCAGGCTGGGCGATGACCCCTACCTTGAAGCCGTGCGCTTCCAGGTATCTGGCGATCAGGACCGGACCAAAGCTGGGATGGTCGATGTACGCGTCGCCGCTGACCAGGATAATGTCCAGCTGTTCGATCCCCCGCTTGCGCAGGTCGTGTTTGCCGGTCGGTAGGAAATCTGTCATTTTTTCCTTGGGAAAAACATCAGGATCAGGAACCTGATCAAAGCGATCTGCCGCCGCCAGCGCCACGGCTGCTGAAGCAGGCGGTAGAGCCATTCGATATATAACTTCTGCGCCAGAACCGGGGCTCGTTTTACTTTTCCTGAAATGGCGTCGAGACTCCCGCCGATACCCATCCCGACCGGTGTCCCTAACAATGTTAGGTTGGCGGCAAGCCATTTTTCCTGACGGCCGGCGCCAAGGCCGACAAACAGAAGGTCTGGTTTGGCGCCCTTTATCTTTTCGATGATCTTGGCCTCCTCTTCCTGTCGAAAATAACCATGTTGAGAGCCGACAACTTTTAGGCCGGGATAATTCTTAGCCGCTTGAACGGCGGCCGCTTCAGCGATCCCCGGAGAACTGCCGAAAAAGAAAACTTTGTACCCTTTACTGGCTGAAACCATTAAAAGTTGTTGCATAAGGTCGATTCCGGAAACCCGTTCTTTTAAGGGGTCGCCCAGGATCTTTTTTACGACCACCATGCTGATCCCGTCCGGGACGCGAAGGTCGGCGCCGTTGATGAGGGCGCGCAGTTCCACGTCTTCCTGTGCGGCGACGATCATTTCCGGGTTCGGGGTAACGACCAGACTTGGCTTACCGGCGGCGATCAGGCTTTCAACCCTGGCGACCGCTTCCGCCAGCGTGACGTTGTCTACTTTGATCCCTGAAAAGTTGACGGTTTCGCCCACGGTTTTTTCTCCTTAATGATCGGCTTAGTCGGCCTCTGGATAAGTTTAGGCGCTTTTGTCCTCGGCATTTGACCTTTCATGATAATAATCATTATAGCTGAAAATCCTGGTTATTGGTATAATAGGCCAATATGTTAAGTCCATTAGCCGGTAAAAAAGCTCCCGCTTCGATCCTGGTCGATCCCGATAAACTGGTCGAGCGATATTACTCCGATCACCCGGAGCCAAATGATCCATCACAAAGGGTTGCTTTTGGGACCTCTGGACACCGTGGTTCCTCGCTGAAGAACAGTTTTAATGAAGATCATATTTTGGCCGTGACTCAGGCAATCTGCGATTACCGGCAGGAAAACGGGATTAACGGGCCTCTATATATTGGAAAAGATACCCACGCTCTGTCTGATCCGGCCCAAAGAACCACCCTTGAAGTCTTATCGGCCAATGGAGTCGCGGTCTTTATTCAGGAAAATGACGGTTATACCCCGACCCCGGTCATCTCCCATGCAATTTTGAAATATAATCGGGGGAAAAGGACCTTGCTGGCTGACGGCATTGTTATTACCCCTTCTCACAACCCGCCGCAAGATGGCGGCTTCAAGTACAATCCGACCCATGGCGGACCGGCCGATACCAAGGTGACGAAATGGATCGAGGAACGGGCAAATGATCACCTTCAGAAAAAGAACCGGAATGTTAAGCGCCTTGCCTATGAAACGGCTATTAAAACTTCGACTACACGGCTTTATGATTTCATCACCCCATATGTAAATGACCTGGGAAACATCATTAATATGGAAGCGATCAAAGCATCCGACCTCTCAATTGGGGCCGACCCGATGGGGGGCGCTGGTGTTAATTATTGGCGTCCGATCGCTGAAAAGTATGGACTGAAGATCGAGGTCGTCAACCAGGAGGTAGACAAATCATTTAGTTTTATGACCGTTGACCGTGATGGAAAAATTCGGATGGATTGTTCGTCTCCTTACGCGATGGCTAGCCTGGTAAAACTAAAAGATAAATATGACATTGCTTTTGGCAATGACACCGATTTTGACCGACATGGAATCGTCACCCCCTCCTCCGGATTGATGAACCCGAACCACTACCTGGCGGTGGCGATTTGGTACCTCTTCCAACATCGGCCAAAGTGGCTGGCGGCCGCAGCGATCGGCAAAACCTTGGTCAGCAGTAGCCTGATCGACCGGGTGGCGAATAAAATGGGTCGCCCACTGATGGAGGTTCCGGTCGGGTTCAAGTGGTTTGTTGAGGGGTTGCTCAAAGGTAGTTTTGGCTTTGGGGGTGAAGAGAGCGCCGGCGCCTCGTTCCTCCGCCAGGATGGGACCGTTTGGACGACCGATAAAGATGGCTTTATTATGGACCTGCTGGCGGCCGAGATCCTAGCTGTAACCGGCAAAGACCCGGGAGTCCATTACCAGGAACTGACCGCCCTCTTTGGCGCGCCGGTCTACGAGCGGATCGATGCCCCGGCCGATGCCAGGCAAAAAGTGATTTTACAGAAGTTATCACCGGAGCTGGTGACCGCCACTACTTTGGCCGGCGAGCCGATCACCGCCAAACTGACCCGCGCGCCGGGGAACAATGCCGAGATCGGCGGTCTCAAGGTGACGACCGAGAATGGCTGGTTTGCCGCTCGTCCCTCCGGGACCGAAGATATTTACAAGCTCTACGCTGAAAGTTTTTTGGGAGCCGACCATCTTAATAAGATCTTTGAAGAAGCGAAGCAGATTGTTTCGAATGCTTTCAATAAAATAGGAGTATAAATATGTTCAACCAAGCCAAAGCTTATAAAAAACTGGCGAAGCATTATAAGGAGATTGGACAAAAGCATCTGCGCGAGCTTTTTGACGCTGATCCGCGTCGCGGGCACAAGTTTTCGGTCAGGACCGAACATCTCTATTATGATTTTTCCCGCCAGAGGGTGACCGAAGAAACCGTTCAACTCCTAGCCTCTCTTGCCACAGAACAAAACTTGTCCGGCAAGATCCAGGCGATGTTTTCCGGGGAAAAGATCAATAGGACCGAAAACCGAGGAGTCCTTCACGTGGCCCTGCGCAACCGAAAGGATGTCATGCCGGAGGTAGCTGCGGTCCTGAAGAAGATCGAACAATTCTCTGGTGAGATCCTTTCCGGCGCGCGGACCGGTGTGACCGGAAAAAAACTGAGGAACATTGTTTCGATCGGGATCGGCGGCTCATACCTGGGGCCAGAATACCTGGCCGTCGCCCTGCGCCCCTACGCTCAGCCAGGGATGAATTTGCTTTTTATTGCTAATATTGACGGGACCGATTTTGAGGAAAAGATCTCCGGGCTTGATCCTGAAGAGACCATGGTGATCGTTGTTTCTAAAACATTTACGACCGCGGAAACGATGCATAACGCCCGGACCGCCAAAAAATGGGTCCTGGCCGGCTTAAAAGATCATCCCGAATCGATCAAGAAGCATTTTGTCGCGGTCTCCACCGCTAAAGATAAGGTTGAAACATTCGGGATTGATCCGGCCAACATGTTCGGCTTTTGGGATTGGGTCGGCGGCCGTTTCAGCGCGACTTCCGCGGTCGGGCTTCTCCCTCTTTCTCTTTACCTCGGCTTTGAAAATGTTCAATACATACTTGAAGGGGCCTTTTGGCTGGATACCCACTTTCTTAATGCCCCGATCGAAAAGAATATTCCCATCCTTTCTGCCCTGCTCGATATTTGGAACATCAACTTCCTGGGCTTCAAAACCCGAGCTCTCTTGCCATATTCCCAGGGGTTGGCCAAACTGGCTGCCCATACCCAGCAGGTGGAGATGGAAAGCAATGGCAAATCGGTTGACCTGGACGGGAATAAATTGAAGTTTGCCACCGGCGAAATAGTTTTTGGTGAACCAGGGACCAACGGCCAGCATTCATTTTATCAGCTTCTTCACCAGGGGACGCAGATCGTCCCGTGCGACTTTATTGGATTCATCACCCCGCAGTACCAGTATGATAAAGATCCCACAACCAGGGTGACGCATCATGAAGAGCTGATGACCAACTTCTTTGCCCAACCGGATGCGCTGGCTTTTGGCAAGGATGACAGCAATCCCGCCAAAGTTTTCCCGGGAAACCGGCCTTCTTCATCCCTACTGCTTGAGGCGCTGACCCCCTTCACCGCCGGGCTCCTGCTCGCCTGGACCGAACACCGGACCGCGGTGAAAGGTTTTATCTGGGGGATAAACAGCTTTGATCAGGAAGGGGTCCAGCTTGGCAAGGTCCTGGGGCTTGAACACCGCGAACGGATAATTGAATATTATGACAAAACTGAATATGATTCATGCGGCTTGGTTGATTCGACCGATCTGCTGCTCAAATCGTTCCTGGATGGGAACCTGTTAAAGTAATAAGTCAGGAGGGATATTATGTTAAAGAAAATCGGAAAAATATTGGGGATCATCTTGTTGGTGATCGTTTGTGTTGTTGGGGTCTTTTTTGTCCGATTCACGATGATGGCTAAAAATGTTGCCAGCCAATACCGGCAAATTACAACGGTTAATCTTGCCCAGCTGGCCGATGGAAAATATTCCGGCAGTTTTGGGGATTTCCTGGTTTATGTCAAAGTTGAAGTGACGGTTAATAAACATGCCATTCGCGAGATCAAGGTCGTTGACCAGCGGTGCGGCCCTGGTTATGAAGCATTAGAAACAGTTGATCGTATTATTAAGGCGCAATCTCCTAAGGTTGACGCGGTGACCGGCGCCTCCGGCAGCAGCATGAGCATAATGATCGCGGTCAATCGGGCGCTTACGGGACAGAAATAAATTTGTATTACCAAGGATGGGGAAAATAGTTATTTCAAGATCAGTTGAAAATCGAAATCGATCGTTAGGTCATTAATAATGACCTCCAGAGTAAGCGGGTATTCGCGGATAAAATTGGCTGAATAGCACAAAACCCCTTCTCGTGTTTGGTGAGCATAGATCGGCCTGAAGGCAAAATAATGTTCAATTGCCCAGTCGATCGATCTAAGGAATTGAGCAAGCTGGCTGGAGCCCATTGACCGGGTGATGTTTCCCAATTGTGAGAGGGCAAGATCGACCATCGGGTTGCCGCTTTCGATCTTATGCCCCTCTTCCCTCGCGCGATAAGCTATCACTACTTCCCGCGAGATCAGCTGCAGCGGCAACCGATCCCGGCCATCGGTCAGTTTGACCGAGTAGTCTGCCGCGGTCAGGTCTGAACCGGTCTTATTTTCGATCTTCAAATAAACGACCACAACGTTTTCCGCGCCGGTCAAAAAAGCGGTTACGGCATAATCAGCATTGTCATGTTTGATCGATAATAGATTGTTCAAGGGTTCGATCTTTTCATTTGCCGATCTATTCACCGGCTGATAACTGTCGATCTCAACCGGGGGATTAGCACAGCTGCTAATCAATGGAATAACCAACAGAAGAAGAATAATATTTCTTTTCATATGCGCATATATTTTATACTTTCCCAGATTAAAAGCAAGGCGGCAAACACTTCGACAATGTATCCCCGTTGACACTCTAATATTAAGGTGGCAAAATATCCGTCAAGAGGTGATTGATCATGAAACTTGACGCGGTAAAATTCGGTTTGACCCTGGCGATCGTTTGGGGGGGAGCGGTTCTTTGTCTCGGTATTATGGGTGACTATCTTCATTGGGGGTTGGGCCTGGTGAAAGGGATAGGTTCATTATATATTGGGTATAAAGCGACCCCGGTTGGCACATTGGTTGGCACGATCTGGGCTTTTTGTGACGCGGGGATCGGCGGCTGGCTGGTCGCGGCCATTTATAACTGGCTCCTCGATCGGGGTAAATAGGAAAACGCAATGAAAGCAATAAAATTGTTTCTTTGGCCAGCTGGAGTGATCTTCATCGTTTTACTTTCTATCTTTTTAACTCAATATATCATCAACTCTTCCTATACATATGACATCCTGATCAGAGGGGGCCTGGTCTATGACGGCAGCACAACCGAAGCAGTCACGGAAGATATTGCGATCAAAGGAGATGTGATTTCCGCGATCGGTATGGACTTACCCGGATCGGCCAGAGAAACGATTGACGCAAAGGGCCTGATCGTTACCCCCGGTTTTATCGATTGCCATAACCATACGGACTTGGGGCTGCTCATGGCCATATTAATGTCGGGCAAAAAGGACGATTTCTCCATGATCAATGAGGCGTGGCGGAATAACCATAATTATTCGACCCAGGGGGTGACCACCATAGTGACCGGTTTATGCGGCGCGGGTTTTTGGGATACAAAACAGTGGCTGGAGCTGGTCGAATCCCAAAAGTTTGCCAGCAATGTGTACCACCTCATCCCCTACGGTATGTTGCGGATGCGGCTTTTTGGGAATGACCAGCCAACCACCCTGACCGGAGAACAAATGGAGAAGCTTAAAGGGCAGGTGGAAAAAGAGATGCAAAACGGCGCCATCGGGCTGACCGTGGGACTGGAATACGCGCCTACCTGTTTTGCCACCACGGATGAGTTGGTCGAGATGGCCAAGGTAGTCGCCAAATACGGGGGTCTTTACGACGCCCACATCAGGGACCAGACCGGGCCGGGAGAATTAGCTTCGATCAGGGAGACCATTGAGATCGCCAAGCGGGCCAAGATACCCGTGCACATCTCACATATCCAGCTCAACCTTCCCTGGGAGAACGTCACGTCAAAACAGATGCTGGGACTGATCGAGCAGGCTCGAGCCGAAGGGGTGGACATCACCGCTGACCAGCATCCTTATGACACCGGATATGCCGTCCTCTCTTACCGCCTGCCAGATAAATATAAGACTGGCACCGGCGTGAATGAAAAATATAAGAATCCAGCTGGCAAGGCCGAGATGATAGCAGCTACCAAAAAAATATTTGCTTTCCTTGGCCCGGAAAAGATCAGTCTGACCGATGGTCCTGCCAAATACCGCAACAAAAGCATTATGGAAATAGCGGCGATGGAAGGTAAGCACCCGGCTGAGGTCTATGTCGAACTTTCCTGCTTGGAACCGGCCCCCTACGCACTTTTTCAGGAGATCAGCGACAAGATCAACCGGGAGATCATGCCACATGACTACGTTTTTACTGCTTCTGATGGTTTTACTGTTTTCGTACCGGAGCAATCTCCACATCCCCGGTTCTTTGGCTGTTTCCCGAGAAAAATCAAGAAGTACGCAATGGAAGAAAAGTTGATGACCGTACAGGATGCGATTCGCTCCATGACCTCCCTGCCGGCCAAAAAGTTCAAGTTAAAAGGCCGGGGTGAAATCAAAACCGGCAATTACGCGGACATCGCAGTCATTGATCCTGATCAACTTAAAGAAAACGCTACTTACGTGGAGCGGAGCCTTTATTCTGACGGCATAATATATCTGCTGGTAAACGGCATACTGGAGATCGACCATGGCAAACTGACCGGGAAACGGGGTGGCCGCGGCGGCGTTTTATGAGGCAGTTTACGGTGCTGATCGCCAACGGATTTTCAGCCTCGCTGGAAAACACCTGGCAGATGCAGTCGGGCGGTTACACCAGCGGACTTTTAAAGGCTTGGTTTATTGTACAGAGTAGAACATTTGTTCGTTCAACCTTTAATTCCCTATGGTTGACACTTAAAGAGGCTGATGGGAGAATACATCCATGAAAAACAGATCAGGCATCATTACATATATGATTCTTGTTTTCCTGCTTAGTTCTATTGGTTATTATCTTATAATCAACGCCAAGGCGCTGGGGCTTAATCCTTTGTTGATCATGTTCTATTTAATGTGGTCCCCTGCCCTTTCAGGGATTATTACTTCGCTGATCCACGAAAAAAGCCTTAAAGGGCTTGGTTTGGGGACCGTCCAGGCGCGCTGGCTGCTTGCCGCTTACGCTCTTCCTTTTCTATACGGCGGTCTGGCTTACAGTGTGATTTGGCTGGCCGGTTGGGGAGCGCTCAACTCTGCTTATCATTTTGATCTTTTCAAACTGGTGATAATGGGTACATTGATAAACGTTGCTTTTGCCGCGGGAGAAGAGATCGGCTGGCGGGGATATTTGGTGCCGCAGTTATACAAGCATTTCAATTACACCTCGACCTGCCTGATCACCGGACTGATCTGGTCGGTTTGGCATTTCCCTCTCATTATCTCCGGGGTCTATCTGGCCAGCATGCCGATGCTCCCCCAGCTTTTACTCCTGGTGGTGACGGTGACCGCCATGACCTTCCCTATCAGCTGGCTTCGGCTTAGGTCGGGGAGTGTCTGGGCAGCAGTTTTGATGCATGCCAGCCACAATCTTTATCTTCAACGCTTGTACGATCCATTAACCCTTCCGACCGGTCCCCTTTCAAAGTATATGCTAGGTGAATCAGGATTGGTGCTTGCGGTCATTTTTATTGCCCTTGCTGTTTTTTTCTGGAGACAGCGAGGCAGGCTCCCCTTGGCAGGTAATCATATTTAGGAGGAATTGAAATGTCAGATAAAAAGCATTTTAGCGAAGCAGAAGCGAAAAAGATCGGTGAATCGATCGGAATTAAATGGGATAAGTTTGACGTTGACCAATTCAAGCAAGGGATGGATGTTGAATTGGAGCATGGTTTAATTGATCCTTCGACCAATGTGACCAATGATGACCCGGTTGTAACTGGCAAGATCGCCCTTGCTCATCTGAACGAATTTCCCGATTATTATGATCGGTTGGAGAAAATGGAGAAGGAAGCCGACAAGTTCTGGGGAAAAGATTGAATTATTGAAGGAGTGAAAAAATGGGGGATAAAAAAGGCTACTTGATCGCCGGACTGCTTGGGGCCGTTGCCGGAGCCGCTTCCCTGCTTGGCCTGGCCAAGATCATGCCTAAAATGATGGAAAAATGCTGTGACGAGCATAAGATTGTCAGAAAAAAAGGAAAGAAGGCCCATAAAAAGATATTAAAGACAAATTAGCTTTTTTGGTCGCCGGATGGAGTATGAGGGGGAACAGCCGCTTAAGATGACCAGCTTCTCTGGTTATGCTAGCAATAAAGATAACCAAAAAACTCTTCTTAATGATCCGCTCAAGATAGTTAAAAGTTTTCGCTATTGATATGAATAATAATTGTAGAAGATATAATATATCCCTCAAATGAGTAATTTCCGATGGCAACTTGGTCTTAGAGAAAAACTTTTGCTGGTCATATTTCTTGTCAGCACGATAGGTTTCCTTGTCCTGGCGATCAATCGGGTTATGATCCTTGAGGGAGCTATCCAAAGCCGGACACTTTTCCGGATGGAATCTATTGGGAACATTCTCTCGACGGAGCTGCTCCCTAAATTAATCAACAAAGACCAGGTTGGAACAATGCTCCTTCTGGAGACCACTACCAGGCAGCCGCTGGTCGATTTTGTCATAGTAGTTGATCCGGAAAGCAATATTGTTTTTTCTTCGGAACCGCAACTGGAAGGGAAAATGGATAGTTTCCCAAATACGCCCAATATGGATTATTTTGGCCATGACCAGTTTATCCGTTCCTTCCCTATTAATAATGACGACCAGGAATTTGGCTCGCTTAAGATCGGGTTTTCATTGGCGCAATATAGGTCCGATATTCAAAAAACAATTGCTTGGTCGGCCAGCCTAAGTATTTTGAGCTTAATCTTCATCCTTGCCTCATCCTGGATGATCATTACTATGTTTTTGCGCCCATTAGTTGAGATCAACCTGGTGCTGGAGGCTGTATCCCGGGGTGATTACTCTAAACATGTGTCCGTCAGCTCAAACGACCTGATCGGTGAGATCGGGGATAAAGTTAACGAGATAAATGATAAATTGAAGGAAATGGCAAAATAGTATTTGTACTAATGGCTTATATATTATTAGTATTTATTTCCCTGAAATTTACCACTTTTATCCTTCCATTTAATATATCATTTTCCTGAGTTCTTAAATAACGAAGTAATATAGTTACTCCTTTCGGCTCGTTCCCATTTCCATGGACCAGGACAATTGAACCGTCTTTGATCTTTTTCCCTTTAGCGAGCCAGGCATCGGCATCAAGTTTGCGATAGCCTAACGCCTTAAGTTCTGCCAGCCTTACTGAGCTGTGTCGAAGCCCGGGAAAACGGAAATATATTGATGGAGATAGGCCGTTAGCCTTCATCAAATATATATTTCCCATAACTTCTTGGGTAAAGTTGACGGTCGGATTGTTGAGAAAATCGTTGGCTATCGGATGGGTCAATGAGTGGTTGATCCAGGTAATGTCGAGATAGCACTTTTTGATCTTTTCCAGCTCCCTGGGATGCTGCCTGATCCATTTCCCGGAAACACTCACCCCAACAGGAAGCGGTCTGCCTAATTTTTTGCCAAGATGGTCAAGATAATTGAACAGTCTGGCTTCGTAAGGCTTGTGAGAAGGACAAAGGTCAATGGTGACGGCAAATTCTTTAGCGTAAGAGAAGTTGGTTAAAAAAAAGAGCAAGAGAAAAATAACCGCAAACAGATCCAGCTGCCGGTTGGAAACGGTTTTCATTTTAGAAGCGAAAGTGCTTCCGAGCGGGCTTTGGCGTCTTTTTCAAATACACCGCGGACCGCAGAAGTAATGACCTTGGTCCCGGGCTTTTTTATCCCACGCATCGACATGCAGAGGTGCTCGGCTTCGATTATCACTAAAACGCCGAGCGGTTTGAGCTTGGCCATCAGACAGTCGGCAATTTGGCTGGTCAGCCGTTCCTGGACCTGCGGCCGCTTGGCGAACCCCTCCACTACCTTGACCAGCTTGGAGAGTCCGGTGACGTTCCCTTTGGTTGGTATATATACTACATGCGCTTTCCCAAAGAATGGAACAAGATGATGTTCGCAAATTGAGTAGAATGGTATCTCTTTAAGCATAACCATCTCTTCGTGTTCACCTTGCTTAAAGGTTGTTAGATGATGCGCGGGATCTTCATGGAGGCCGGAAAATAGTTCGGCGTACATCTCGGCGACCCTCTTGGGGGTCGAGCTTATCCCTTCGCGATCAGGTTTTTCTCCGATCGCCAACAGGATCTCTTTAACCGCTTTTTCTATCCTTTTCTTGTTGATCATTATGTAATTATACCACTAAAAATTATTGACCAAGTCATTTAAAATGTCCTTATTATAATAAAGCCAATTTTCCAGGATGGATAGGATAACCAATTGGTCGCGGATAATATGTGAATGGATTTGCCTGATATTTGGCGGAAATCGATTGCCGGTCAAATTTTCACGCCCGACTACGACTTCACGGCTAAAATTCATTTTTCGGAAAATATCTTCAAATAAATCCTGCCATTCATCAAAATATTTCGGCAAATGGACGCAGTATTTTCCATTTTCATAAGGCCTTAAGAGCATTTCTCGAAAGTTAAAATTAGCTGTATCGCGATTGTAAGTCGGCCTAAAACTGCCGTCCAGGATCTTTTGCCGCAGCGCACGCATGGTTTTTTCGTAGGCAAAAATCCCTCTTGCCCTGCGCAAGACAAAAGACGGATGTGTTTGAAATGAAACGGGCTTGATCATGCAGTTTTATCGGACTATATAACTAATTATTTCAGTAAAAGCTAGAACAGACCGACGATCTTCCCTTCTTCGTCAATGTCCATATTCTCGGCGGCCGGATGTTTGGGGAGCCCAGGCATGGTCATGACCTCGCCGGCGTAAGCGACAATAAACCCGGCTCCGGCCGAGGGCTTGAGCTCCTTGATAGTGACCTTGAAATCTTTTGGGGTGCCAAATAGCTTTGGGTCATCGCTCAATGAATACTGGGTCTTGGCGACGCAGACCGGAAAATGGTCCATCCCCAGCTGTTTGAGAAAGGCGAGATCGGTCGTCGCCTTGTCGGTCCAGGCCACTCCGGCCGCCCCATAAATATCCTGGGCGATCTTTTCGATCTTATCTTTTATCGATTGCTCCAGGCGATAGAGCGGTTTATAGGTAAGTTTTTTGTCGATCGCCTTCAGGACCATTTTTGCCAGCTCTTTCCCGCCTTCTCCCCCCAGGGCCCAGACATCGGAAACGATCGCCGGAACATGCAGGCGCTCGCACTCTTCTTTGATTTCAGCCAGTTCTTCCGGTGAGTCATTTACTTTCCTGTTGATGGCGATGACGACCGGCACGTTGAACTGATGGAGGTTCTCGACATGCTTGGCGACGTTCTCATAGCCGTGCCGCTGGATCGCCTGGCTGGTGACGACCAGGACCGAAGCCGACGGAGAGAGGTTCCCGACCCGGCACTTAATGTCAAAGAACTTTTCCGCTCCCAAATCGCTGGCAAACCCGGCTTCGGTGACCACATAGTCGGCCAATTTAAGGGCCAGCTGGGTGGCGACCAGGGAATTGCAGCCATGGGCGATGTTGGCAAAAGGGCCGCCGTGGATGAAGGCCGGTGATCCTTCGATCGTCTGGACCAGGGTCGGCTTTAAAGCGTCCCAAAGCAAAAGGGCCATTGCCCCTTGCGCTTTAAGATCGGCGGAGCGGACCGGCTTGCCGGTCTTATCATAAGCAACAATGATCCGGCCCAGGCGATCCTTTAAGTCAGTTAAACTGGTGGAAAGGCAAAGTATAGCCATGACTTCCGATGAAGCCGTAATATCAAATTGGCCGCGCAGAGAACGGTCGTTCATATCCATCACCCGGCGCCAGACGATCCGTTGTTCATCGATCTGCAGTTCATTTCCCTGGTAAATATGGTTATAGAGCATAGCAGCCAGCAAGTTGTGGGCCGAGGTGACCATATGGATGTCGCTGGTCAGGTGAAGGTTGATATCTTCCATCGGCAGGACTTGAGAATAACCTCCGCCGGCCGCCCCTCCCTTCATTCCCATGACCGGGCCGAGCGACGGCTCGCGGATGCAAACGATCGATCTTTTCCCGATCTTGCGGAGGGCCTGGGCCAGGCCGATGGTGGTGGTGGTCTTTCCTTCCCCCTGTGGGGTCGGGGTCATGGCGGTGACCAGGATCAATTTGCCGCTCCGGTTCTTTTTTCTCTTTTTTAGAGCGTCAAGATTTATCTTGGCCTTAAAACAGCCGTGCAGTTCTATATCATTCCGGTCGATCCCGGCATTGCCGGCGATCTCATTGATCGTTTTAAGTTTGGCTTGTTGGGCGATCTCAATATCTGTCAACATAGGTAAAATATAACATGAAAGCTAGCGGCGGGCAAACTGCTCCCAGGTTTGAGCAAACAATGGAAATCTGGTTTTAATAATAGTTTCCCTGATACTAGTAGGATCAATTCCTTTACCAGAAAGAATAGACTCGTGAAACCAATTATCGGTTAATAAATGAACTGCATCATCGAAATACCCAATATTAGCCAGTAAAACAGCGATTTCTTCCAAGGGTAAATAATCCATGCCATTTAGATGTTCAGCGGCTTTTTTCAGGATTATTTTAGCATCAAGCTTCAGGTTGAACCTGATTAATAGACGGGCGGCTGTAAGTAGTATGGCCGTTTTTTCTTTCTTGTCTTCTTGTTTTTCTGCCGCTGGGCAGATGTATTGATTGATTACTCTGATGGCAAGGACGATTTCCCCACTTGAGCCAAAATACTCAACGGTTTGAAAATGAGTTTCAATTTTAGTATGTTGATCTTCAATTAATTCAGTCGCGCGAGCCACCTCATCAAAGAGGTTATTTTTGCGATAAATCTCGATAACTCTAAGCAATAAATCGCTCCGTTCGTCATTATTAAGCAGACCTTTGATCCCTCCTTCAATCATTGTTAGCAGATCAAGAGCTTTCTTAGTATCACCAAGAAAAAACTTGCATTCAGCAATACGCGCCGCAAAATAATACATTATTAAAGGGGGCTTGCTTTCAAAGACGCTTTCAAATACAAAAATGTCATAGGCTTCATCGATTTTTCTTCTGGCAACAGGAGTAAGTTGTTCTCCAGGAGACGGGAAATCCAACCGCAATTTTTGCAGGCGAGATAATGTTTGTTTTTTTTCGGCTCCCCCTATTTGTTGATAAGATCCATTAGGCCTTGGTCCTAAAAGAGCGGGCGGGACCGGTTTGCTTATAAATGACATGGCTATAACGTCTTCGATGAAAAAAATGGAAAATTTCAGTTTTTGGTCTATAAAGATCGGGCGATTTTGTCCGTGGAGAGACCGTATTTTTCAAGGATATCGGCTCTTTTGCCGTGTTCAATGAACTTTGAAGGGAAACCAAGACGCTTGACCGGTTTGTTCAGCCTCTCTTCGGTCAATAATTCCAGGACGGCGGAACCAAAGCCCCCTTCCAGGACCCCTTCTTCAACGGTGACGATCCTCTCGGCTTTTTTTGCTTCCTTCAGGATAAGTTCACGGTCAAGCGGTTTAACGAAGCGGGCGTTAATGACCGTAACTTTTTTCCCTTCGGTTTCGGCGATCCTGGCCGCTTCAATTGCCGGGTAGACCATTGAACCGATAGCAAAAACAACGACCTTTCCTTTCTCTCCTTTGCCTTTATAAACGATCTCTCCCTGTCCGATCGGCAGTTCATTGAACTCGCTATTCAGATCGACGCCTATGCCGCTCCCCCGGGGATAACGGATAGCGACCGGTCCCTTAGCCTGACTGGCGCTGTAAAGCATCTGCTGGAATTCGTTCTCATCTTTAGGGGCCATGACCGCTATGTTTGGAAGCGAGCGGAGAAAGGCCAGATCAAAAATGCCATTGTGGGTAGCTCCGTCCTCGCCGACGATCCCGGCCCGGTCGATCGCGAAGACGACCGGCAGGTTTTGCAGGCAGACGTCATGAACGATCTCGTCGTAAGCGCGTTGCAGAAAAGTCGAGTAGACGGCGACAAATGGTTTGAATCCCCCCCTGGCCAGCCCTCCGGCAAAAGTGACGGCATGCTCTTCGGCGATACCAACGTCAAAAAATCGCGACCGGTGCTTTTGGCAGAAATCTTCAAAACCGGTCCCGTCGATCATAGCGGCGGTGACACCAATGATCCTGGGATCGGCATTGGCCATTTTGACCATTGTCTGGCCAAAAACGGCAGTATAGCTTTTTGGCCCATCGCTTTTTTGAGCGGCGCCGGTTTTAATATCGAACGGTCCAGTCCCGTGAAAACGGGTCGGCTCTTTTTCGGCCGGCAGGTACCCCTTCCCTTTTTTAGTGATGACGTGGATCAGGACCGGTCCCTGGATATCCTTGGCGTGGTGAAGGGTGCTCATGATCAGCGGAATATTGTGGCCGTCGATCGGTCCAAAATATTTGAAACCCAACTGTTCAAAAATAACGTCGACCTTGAAGCTGACGACAATGTGTTTGGTCCTGTCCTTCAAGGTCTTGGCGGCGTCAAAAAGGGGAACCCCGACCCGCGGGATCTTCTTGACGATCCCTTCGATCCGGTTGCGCAGTTCAACGTAAGCGCCGCTGGTCGAGAATTTGGTCAAATAATTGGAAAGAGCGCCAACGTTCCTGGAGATCGACATCTCGTTATCGTTGAGAATAACGATCATGTTGCTTTTTAGGGTCGACGAGTTGTTGATCGCTTCGTAGGCGAGGCCGCCGGAGAGCGATCCATCGCCGATCACCGCCACAATATGGTGTTTTTCCCCTGCCAGGTCGCGGGCGTGCGCCAGCCCGACCGCCTGGGAGATAGAGGTCGAAGCATGGCCAACGGTAAATGGGTCATGGGGGCTCTCTTCAATGTTCGGGAAACCGGAAAGACCGTTTTCCTGGCGCAGGGTTTGGAATCTGGCTAGGCGCCCGGTCAGGATCTTGTGGGCATACGCCTGATGCCCGACGTCCCAAATGATCTTGTCTTGAGGGCTATTAAGGGAGGCATGGAGAGAAACCGCTATTTCTACCGCCCCCAGGCTGGGAGCGACATGTCCGCCATTTTGGGAGGTAACCTCAATGATCTTTTGCCTTATTTCCAAGGAGAGATCTTCTAATTGCTTGGTTGAAAGCTCCCGGAGCGCTTCCGGCAACTTAATTTTATCGAGCAAAGTAGACATAATAGGTAACCAGAGTTAAAGCGATTGCCAGAGCGGACCCGGCAAAAACTTCGGTTGGCTCATGGCCAAGGATCTCTTTTAGTTTTTCGACCTTAACCCGGCCATTTGAATAGATGTCATCAACAACCCTGTTCAGGATCTCCGCTTGCTTGCCGGCCGCCCGCCTGACACCGGTCGCGTCGTACATAACTATCAAGGCAAATACGAGTGCTATGGTAAAAAGCGGAGAGTTTAATCCCTGGGTCATCGCGATCGCCAGGGTCAAGGCGGTGACCGAAGCCGAATGAGCCGAGGGCATCCCTCCCGCTTCAAAAAAGTGCCAGAGAGAAAGAACCCCCTCTTTATACCAGTAGAAAAAAACTTTTAGCGACTGGGCGATGAACCAGGAAACCACCACGGCGACAAAAGGGAAGTTGTTTAACAGGGCCAGAAACCAAGTGACGAGGTAATCCACGTTATCTCCTTTTTGCCAGGACTGTCTCCAGATATTCCAAATCTTCCGGGGTCGTGGCTTTAATGTTCTGGTAACTTCCCATGACCATTTCGACCGGATATCCGGCCGCTTCCATGACCATGGCATCATCGGTGCATAACTTCTTGATTTTAGCATAAGCTTTCAATAATAAGGAGGCCTTAAATGTTTGCGGTGTCTGCGCCGCCCAGAGATATTTTCGATCCAATGTTTTAATAATGGATATTCGACCCTTCGTCAATTTGATCGTATCTTTTACCGGGACCCCCACCACTGCCGCTCCGCGGCGTTTAGCCGTTTTGATCGAAGCGATAATACTTTCCGGGGTGACCGCCGGCCTGGCCCCGTCATGGATCAGGACGATCTCTGCTGTTTTAGGCAAAAGATTTAGGCCGTTGCTGACAGAATCCTGTCGCTCGGCGCCGCTTTTAACTATGGCGAGCAATTTTTTGCTTTTCAGCTTTTTTGCTTTGGCGATATTGTTTTTCGCGACCACCAGAATGATCCCGTCAACCTCTTTGCTCTTTTCAAAAGCGGCCAGGCTCCAGGCGATCATTGGCTGGCCGGCCAGCGGCAAAAATTGCTTGTCTTGCCCCATCCGCCTCCCCTTTCCTCCGGCGACGATAATGGCGATAGTTTTCATAAGATAGTTATTTTATCACATAAAAAGAAGGGTCAAAAGGAGAAAAAAGCCGCCTGCCCAATGAAATTATTGTTATAAAGTGACGATAATATACATGTAAGCGGTTTATTCATTAATAGAGCCAAGGAGAGCTTAATAATGGGACAAAGATCAGCGGTTTATGAGATGCGCCGAGGCTTGATGAGCGGGAGCAATAGCACCGTGCGAAGAGCTCTGGTTGAAAGAGTTAATGCCGGCCCACAATTAGAAGGCCTGCGCCCTTCCCAGTGCACAACCAGGGATATGTTCGCGATGGTGGTTAACCCATCTGTTTTAAATAATGTTGTCGCGTACAAGCCGATCGCCGATTTTATGGCGGAACACGGCCTGGAAAACCCCTATAATATCACCAATGAAACGGTGCAAAGTCATGTTCACTCGTTATTGTCACGCTACCGTATATATATCCAAAATGAGCCGCAAGCCGCTCCATTGAAGATAGCTTTTCTATTTTTATGTTCAATCGTTCACCCGACAAAACAGATCAAAATCGAAGGGATAACCCTCAATCCTAGTTTCAGGGATAATGCTTCGTTCTACGAAGCCGATTTTTGCACTTTTCGCGGGGCGGCTGAAGAGGAAGGAGGATTAGAGGTTATTTACAGTGAAAAAGCAGATGAAAAGCTGCGCCAGAAATGCGGCAATCCTCTCCCCCATGAGCTGATCGACGCTTCCAAAGAAGAGAGAGTGGCGACCTGCTGTGAATTCAGCAATCTTTTGATCTCGATGCTTCGGATCGCCGGGATAAAAGCCGAACTTAACCTGGTTCGCGGAGAGACCCATGCTAATGTGATTGTTACGATTGGCAATAAATATTATTGTCTTGATCCGGCTGAAGCGAGGCTAGAGAGATTATCGGTCAAACCGGACACTGTTGTTGGCGATAATATCGGGATATTCAAGCATTATGCGAACGAAGCGTATTGGCGGGCCAATCAGGGGGACCTGGACAAAGCGATCGAAATGCTGGAGTTGCTGCTTAAATGGGGATTGAATGACCCGATCATTTTTAACAACCTCGGCCTTTCATTTATACAGCGAAACCGGGAAGGGGATATTGATAAGGCGATCCGTTGTTTTGATATTTCGATAGCTATAAACAAGCAGTACCTTCAAGCGGTCAACAACAAAGCTTTGGCCATGATCATGTCCGGACGTTTGATCGATGCGAAGAATTATTTGCATGAAGTTATCGATGAACATCCGACCAATGCTTACGCTTATTGTTATTTGGGAGAGGTCCTGGTTAAATTGCGCTACGCTAAAGAAGCGATGCGGGCGTTTAACGCCGCTATTACGGCCGGTCCGGATCAGGTAATAAATTACATTGATTCGATCGAACCGGCTGACCGCACATTTTTTCTCTGGCAGCTGATGGGTGAAGCGTATTCTCGGAACAAAGATTACGCGACCGCCCGCGGGATGTTCATGCAAGCGATAAAAATGAACAATCGTTCAACAGCAGCCTGGCTTGGTCTGGCGAAAGTCAATCTGATGGAAAGGACTTTTATCTCGGGATTCATTGGCTATGGGCGGGCTCTTTTGAGCTGGATCAGTAATCTGCTAATCAAGAATCCAATCCCCTTAATGGTCGTTCGTTAAAACCTGGCAACCCTTGTTGGTCACCAGGACCATGTCCTCGATCCTGATCCCTCCCCACCCCTTAATGTAGATGCCTGGTTCAACCGTGATCACCATCCCGGACTTTAATTTTGCCCGGCTTTTTAGAGAGATCCTGGGGGACTGATGGATCTTTTTCCCAACCCCATGGCCGGTGGTATGAATAAAACATTCGCCGGGGCAGTCCTTTTCCTTGATATGGCAGGCTTTGAAGCATAACCTTTTAATATACGTACGGGCGGTCAGATCAATATCGCGGCAATAAGCCCCGTCCCGAACAGCCGCGATCGCCATTTTTTGAGCTGTTTTTACTATATTGTAATAGTGAAGATATTTTTTGGTTGGCTTGCCGACAAAGAACATTCTGGTGATATCGGAGCAATACCCTTTGTACTTTGCTCCCAGATCGACCATGACCTGCTCGCCGTTTTTGATCTTATTTTTAGATGGTTTGGCGTGAGGATCGATCGAGCGGACCCCTGAAGCGACAATCACCGGGAAAGATGGTTCAGCGCCACGGCGTTTAATTTCACTTATTATCCGGGCGGAGATTTCTTTTTCGCTTTGACCGGCTTTGATCCGGAGGCTATTCATCACCTCGCGGGCGATCTCGACCGCCCGCTGTTGGTTGGGGTTCATTTGGCGATGGCGATAGCCGCCTTGAGGCCAAGAAGATAGCTGTTGAGGCCAAAGCCGGAAACCTGGCCGACCGCGACCGGGGCAATGACCGATTTCTGGCGGAATTCTTCGCGGGCGTAGATATTGGAGAGATGGACCTCAACGGTCGGGATCTTTACTCCGGCGACCGCATCGCGGATCGCGATACTATAATGTGTGTAAGCGCCCGGATTGATCAGCAGGGCCTGGAACTGTTTTCTCGCGGCGCCGATCTTTTCGACGATCTCACCTTCGCTGTCCATTTGGACTATCTCAAGCTCTACTCCTTCTTTTTTGGCTGATTCCAGCAGGGAGTTGTTGATCTCTTCCAGGGTCAGCCTGCCGTAAACATCGGTTTCCCTCTCACCCAGCAGAGATAAATTCGGCCCATGGATAACCAGGATCTTCATGATGCCTAAAATATATCACAGGGAGTATTTCTTATCAAGCAAAACAAAACATGTTATAATTTCATTATGAAAATTCGGCCCGGACGGATCGTTCTGATCATGTTTTTAATTATTATCGCGTCGGTTTCTGGCGCTTCCCTTCAAATAGTGCAGCAGCTTCCTGATGTGGGAATGATCAACTCGTATGTTCCAAGCGAAAGCACCATCCTCTACGCGGCCGACGGCAAGATCCTGGCCCGTTTTCACCAGGAAGAAAACCGCCAGGTGGTCCCGCTCTCAAAGATCAATCCGTACTTTATTAAAGCGGTGATCGCGACTGAAGATCCAAACTTTTATCATCATCGCGGCCTTGATTTTCTCGGGATCACCCGGGCGGCGGTCAAAAACTTTGCTTATGGCCGGGTGGTTGAGGGGGGGAGCACTTTAACCCAGCAGTTGGCCAAGAATCTTTTCCTGACCAAGAAAAAAGCGCTGACCCGCAAGCTGGCTGAAGCGGTTTTGGCGGTTCAGATGGAACGCCGCTACACTAAAGAAGAGATCCTGGAAATGTATCTTAATCAGGTCTACCTGGGCCATAACACATACGGGATAGAATCAGCCGCCAATCTTTATTTTAACAAACATGCGTCGGAATTGACCCTGGCGGAATCGGCCATGATCGCCGGAATTATTCGCGGGCCGGAGCTCTATTCTCCCTATCGCAACTTAAAAGGGGCCAAGCTTCGGCAGATCGATATCTTGAACAGGATGATCGAGCATCATCTGGCTGATGAAAAAGAAGCCAAAGCGGCGGCCGCGGGAACGCTAAGCTTTTTTCCGCAGAACCTGAAGATGCGGGGAGAGATCGCCCCCTACTTTATCAGCCATGTCCTGCAGGAGATTACCGACCTTTACGGTCAGGATATGATCTATCATGGCGGCCTCCGCGTTTACACAACCCTGGACACCTCAATGCAATTTGCCGCAGAAAAAGCGGTGACTGAGTTTATAAAGAACGAAGGGCCGAAGTTCAAATTTACCCAGGGAGCATTAATGTCTATCGATCCAACCACCGGTTACATCAAAGCGATGGTTGGGGGGGCCGATTTTCTGGAGAGCAAATTTAACCGGGCGACCCAGGCCAAACGCCAGCCAGGCTCTTCTTTTAAACCGTTCGTTTACACTACGGCGATCGAACAGGGATTGATGCCTTATACCCTCCTTCAGGATACGCCGACCACTTTCAAGGTCTGGGTCAACAAATGGAACCCGGACGGGACCTGGACACCGCAAAATTTTGACAGTAAGTTCCATGGGGCGGTGACCATGAGGACCGCCCTTGAAAAATCGCTCAATATCCCGGCAATCAAGCTTTTGGAGATCGTAGGGATCCCCAACGCGATCAACGTTGCTCAAAAAATGGGGATTACCAGCCATTTGGAGCCTTCCCTTTCCCTGGCGCTAGGCGCATCGGAAGTGACCCTTCTTGAGATGACCTCGGCTTACGGGGTCCTGGCCAATAATGGAATCAGGGTCGAACCGGCATCGATCGTGAAGATCGAAAACCGGGATGGAGTGGTCCTTTATCAAAACAAGATAATTGAGCGGCGAGTCCTTGACCCGAACGTCTCGGCGATCATGGTCGACATGATGCGCGGAGTGATCTCTCGCGGGACCGGTTATCGGGCAAACATCGGCAGGCCGGCCGCCGCCAAGACCGGGACATCGCAGGAATTCAAAGATGCCTGGTTTATTGGTTTTGTCCCACAGCTGGTGACCGGTGTTTGGGTTGGAAATGACGATAATACTCCGATGAAAGGGGTGGCGGAAGTCGGGGTTTGCCCGCGGATCTGGAAAGCTTATAATACTGTCGCCCTGGCAAAGATGGCTCCGCTTGATTTTCCCAAGCCGCAGATCCCCGAAGAGACCGTGATCCAGGAAAATAAGATCAATGCCGAAGGTGAAGAGCCCCCTGAAGGCGACCCTGCCCCGGAAGATGTTCAATCACTTTCTGCTCCCCGGAAATTACCTGATGGCGACCCTGCCCCGGAAGAGGTCAATGGTGACAATTAAATTTGGGACCGATGGCTGGCGGGCAAAGATGTCT
This sequence comes from Candidatus Margulisiibacteriota bacterium, assembly GCA_018822365.1. Classification (NCBI taxonomy): domain Bacteria; kingdom Bacillati; phylum Candidatus Margulisiibacteriota; species Candidatus Margulisiibacteriota bacterium. Next base: position 13,675 of record JAHJKL010000042.1, on the reverse strand, counting down.
GAAGATTTTACCAAAGCCAATGTTGAGCTGGTGACCCAGGCCCTGGTCAGGTATTTGCAAAAAAAAGGTGAACTTTCCGGTATCGCGATCGGTTACGACAATCGAGCCAACTCCGAGGTCTTTGCCCGGGTAGCGGCCGAGGTTGTTTCCGGCGCCGGGATCAAGGCTTATCTGACCAAACATTCTGTCCCCTCCCCGGTCGTATCTTACGCGGTTAAAAACCGCGGCTTAGCTGCCGGGATCATGATAACCGCATCGCATAATCCTCCGGATTACAATGGATTTAAGATCAAAGAGGCTTTTGGCGGTTCTGCCTTCCCGGAAACGACCCGGGGCGTTGAAGCTCATTTGACCGATCTGTTGGAAATTACCCCGTCTTCGGCGAATTTGGTTGAATTTAACCCTGACCCGGAATATTTGGCCAAGCTGTCGGAACTGGCTGATATTAAAACGATCAACAGAGCGGGCCTCGAAATAGTTATTGATCCGATGCACGGGAGCGGCGCAGGTTATTTCGCGAAGCTGGGGATAAAAGCTACCGAGATCCGCGGGAAGCGGGACACAACTTTTGGCGGGATCAATCCGGAGCCGCTGGCCGTTAATTTGCAAAGTTCCATCAATTTTATGAAGACTTTTGGCGCCAGGCTGACCAGCCCGGCGGTTTGCATTGTTCTCGACGGCGACGCTGACCGGATTGCCGGCATTGACCAGACCGGCGAATATATTAACACTCATAAGATATTTTCCCTTCTGCTCAAGCATTTGCACGAGAACCGGAAGCTGACCGGTACAGTGGTCAAGACATTTAATATCAGCAACCTGGTCGACTCAATGTGCGCCGACTATAAAGTACCGCTTGAGGTGAAGCCGATCGGCTTCAAATATATTGCTAAAGAAATGCTGGAAAAAAAGGTTGTCCTGGGTGGAGAGGAAAGCGGCGGGATGGGAATTTATGGTTTTATTCCGGAGCGGGACGGGATATTGGCAGGCCTGATGCTCCTGGAGTTAATGGCCAAAGAACAAAAAACTCTCGCGAAGATCGCGGATGAATTAATGGTTAAATATGGATATTACTATTATAACCGGAACGACATCCGCACGACTAAAGGACCCGAGAAGGTTGAAGAACTAAAACAGTCCCCTCCGGCCGTTTTTGCCGGTAAGAAGATCGCCAAAACCGAAACGCTGGACGGCTTGAAATTCACCTTTGAAGACAATGCCTGGATACTTTTTCGCGCTTCTGGGACTGAACCGCTTCTGCGGATTTACGCAGAAGGACGCACCCAGGCAGAAGTTGACTTTTTCCTGCAGGAAGCAGCGGCCTTGATCTAGCCCTTATTTCCCGGTAGTCAGTGATTTTTCAAACTGTTCTTTTTTAGCGATTCGGGCAAGCTCCGCATTCTCTCTGGCGATATTAGCCGGCAGCTTTAATTCCTTAAAGACCTTAAGCAGGTTTTCGTGCAATCCCTTGTCGTCCCCGGCAATAAGTGAGGCTTTATTGAACTGTTCGGCCGCTTCCGCCTTTTTACCCAGCTTGTTGTAGGTTGTTCCCAGGATCAGGTAAAGATCCGGATTGCCTCCCTCGGTTTTGACCGCATCGACGTAAGCGGCGAGGGCCAGATCCTTCTGTCCCATGGTCATGTAGGTGTCGCCCAGGAAGACATAAAGGTACGCGTTGGCCGGATTGAAGGTGATCGCTTTTTTATATTCAGCGGCCGCTTCAGCATTTTTTCCCTGGCTCCGGTATGAATGGGCCAATAGGGTCGGCTCCTCGATCTCGACTTTGGCCTTGGACTGGAGTTCGCTATGCCATTGGTTGAAAACCGCTTGCTGTTTCTGCTTCAGCAATACTTCATCAATATTCCCTTTGGCCGAGTCGATCTTGCGAAGTCTTGAATCGACCACTTTAATTATGTGATAACCGAACTGGGTTTTGACAATGCCGCTAACCTCACCGTTTTTCAGTGAGAACGCCGCTTCTTCAAAGGGTTTGACCATCATCCCGGTGGAGAAATAACCAAGATCTCCCCCTTTGACCGCGCTGCCCGAATCGGTCGAATATTGCTTGGCCAGCTTGGCAAAGTCCTCGCCCTTTTTGACTTTTTCCAGGATCAGTTTGGCGTTAGGCTCTTCCTTGACCAGGATGTGTGAGGCGCGGATCTCGCGGAGGTCGTCAGGAGTTACCGAGACCCCTTCCCGAAGCTTCATTTGCCTCTTTTGGACCAGAATATCGTCGCGAATAAAATCACGGAAACTTCCCAGAGTAAAACCGGAGCTCTTGAGCGCTTTTTCCAGGTCTCCTCTGTTAGCCAGCTTGTTTTGGGTCTGGATATTATCAAGGACGGAATCGATCTCGCTGCCGTTTACCCGCTCTTTTTTCCTGGCATCCTGAAGTATAATGGTAAAATCAATGGTTTGTCCCAAAGCCATGGATTCAATATAAGGCAGATCCCTGGCACTGACCTGGCGGCCGCTGTTTTGCGCGATCCGGTTTATTAATTCCCGATAACGCTGGACGCTGATCTCTTCCCCATTGACCTTGGCTAATCCTGATGGTTTCTTGGGCTGATCAGATCCTTGTTCGCTGAAACGGGAATAACCCAAACCATAAAACATCGACCCGATAAAAACAACCGCGACCGTGATCATAATCCCTTTTGTATTTTTTCTGAACCATGTTAACATAACCTTCTCCTTTACCCGGAATAAACTTCCTCCGGTTATTATTGCATTTCGTCTTTCAGGACGCGCGACACGGAAATGTAGCCACCGATCATTCCCAGGGCAGTTCCGCCGAAAAACATAGTGGTGTAAATGGCCAGCAGCAAGCCGTAATCTGTTATTAGCGGTAAAAACGGCAGGGCTTGCAGAATACGGGAGACAACCGCTTCATATGAAAGCTTTAGAATAAGTAGAGAGGTTAGCCCTCCGATCACCCCAATAATGATCCCTTCAATAATGAACGGCCATTTAACAAAATTATCGGTCGCGCCAACCAGTTTCATTATATAAATATCGGTTTCTCTGGCAATAACCGTTAACCTGATCGTATTAACCACTATAAGTAGTGTGGCCAGGGACAGCATGACCACTAGCGCGGTCCCTCCAACCCGAACCGCACTGATCAAAGATTTTATCTGCTGGATCAACTTCCCATTATACCTAACTTCATCAACAACATCGATCGAAGAGATCTCTTTGGCAACCTGGGGGAGCATGTCGGCGTTCCTGACCCTCACCATATACGTGTGCGGCAGAGGATTGTCATAAACAACATCATTCAAGTTCAGTTTGCTGTTAAATTCATCTTTAAAGTTATTCCATGCTTCAGTTTTTGAAGTAAATTCGACCTTTTCAACACCTGGAATATTAGATATCTTTATCTGGATCATTCCGGCGTCATCAAGAGAAAGGTCTTTGTAAATATAGGCGACAAGGTCCATTCGCGAAGATATCCCCCCGACTATATTTCCCAGGTTCATGATCAACAGGAGAAATAGCCCGAAAATGGTCAGTGAAACAATAATGGTAGCAATGGCGACAAAGCTCATTAGTGCCGATCGGCGGATCGAGCGAAACGCTTCAACAATAAAAAACTCAAGGCTACTTAACATGATAAGTCCCTAATTGCTGGTCGCGGACCAGCCTCCCCCCCTCAAGTTCAATGACCCGCTTCTTCATTTCATCGACAATGTTCTTGTTGTGGGTCGAAACGACCACGGTGGTATTCCGTTTGTTGATCTTATCGAGAAGTTGAAGAATGTCCCATGAGGTAGCCGGGTCAAGGTTGCCGGTTGGTTCGTCAGCCAAAAGGATCGGCGGATTATTGACGATCGCCCTGGCTATGCACGACCGCTGTTTTTCCCCGCCGGAGAGCTCGTCGGGAAAAGAGTTGACCCGTCGAAGCAGTCCAACAAGCTCCAGGGCCTGCATGGTTTTGCGTCGGATGGTCGAGCGAAGGGCTCCGGTAACCCTAAGGGCAAAGGCAACATTCTCGTATACGGTCCTTTTAGGTAAAAGTTTGAAATCCTGGAAAACAATTCCAATATTACGGCGCAGATAAGGGATCTGGCTGGCATCAAGCTCGGTAACGTTGATCCGGTCGACGATCACTTTACCTGACGTGGGGATCTCGTCGCGGTAAAGCATTTTCATTAAAGTGGTCTTTCCCGCCCCGGACGAGCCGACCAGAAAAACAAACTCTTCTTTGCCGATATGCAGATTAATCCCGTTAAGGGCATGGATCCCATTCGCGAAGCTCTTGGTTACGTTTATCAATTCAATCATTTATTGTTTAACCCGAGAATAAATATCATTGTTTACCGCGGCGTTCAGCCACAGGTTAATAGTTTCTCCAAGTCGGTTTTAATTATAAAGCGGGAATTGCTTGCTTAATTCCGCGACTTTATTCTCGATCTCGGTTTTGACTTTTTGGTCACCTGGATTTTTTAATGTCCGGCAGATCAGATCGGCGATCAAGGCCATTTCCGGTTCTTTCATCCCGCGGGTGGTCAGCGCGGGGGTGCCGATCCTGATGCCGGAAGTGACGAACGGTTTTTCCGGATCAAAAGGAATGGTATTCTTGTTGACGGTGATCCCGACTTCGTCAAGCGCCAGCTCGGCTACTTTACCGGTTACTTTGAACGGGCGCAGATCGACCAGTACCAGGTGATTGTCGGTCCCGCCGGAGACTAGGCGGAGCCCTCCTTTGGTCAATCCGTCAGCCAGCGCTTTGGCGTTTTTTACGATCTGCGCCTGGTAAGTTTTGAAAGCCGGGGTGAGCGCTTCTTTGAAACATACCGCTTTTCCGGCGATAACATGTTCCAGCGGCCCACCCTGGATACCGGGAAAAACAGCTTTATCGATCGCTTTGGCATAACCTTCTTTACAAAGGATGAGCCCGGCGCGCGGCCCTCGCAGGGTTTTATGGGTTGTGGAAGTGACCACTTCAGACATTGGGACCGGCGATGGATGGAGTCCGGCGGCGACCAGCCCGGCGATATGGGCGATGTCGACCATCAGGAGGGCTCCGGTCTCGTCGCAAATCTCGCGGAATTTTATAAAATCAATGATCCTGGGATAAGCGGTAGCGCCTGTGACGATCAGTTTTGGTTTGTGTTCTTTGGCTGCGGCTCGCAGGGCGTCAAAGTCGATCGTTTCGTTATCTTTGCGGACACCGTAAGAAACAAAATGGAAGTACATCCCGGAAACATTGACCGGCGAGCCGTGAGTTAAATGGCCACCGTGAGAGAGGTCGAGCCCCATGACGGTATCACCTGGTTTTATCAGGGCGAAATAAGCGGCAAAATTGGCCTGGGAACCGGAATGCGGTTGAACGTTGGCATGCTCGGCGCCAAAAAGCTCCTTGGCCCGGTTGATCGCCAGGGTTTCGGTCTGGTCGACAAACTGACAGCCGCCGTAATAGCGTTTTCCCGGGTAGCCTTCGGCGTATTTGTTGGTCATGACCGAACCGCACGCTTCCATGACAGCGCGGGAGGTAAAGTTTTCGGAGGCGATCATCTCAAGCTTGGTCTGCTGGCGATCAAATTCCTTGTCGAGAGCAGAAGCGACTTCCGGGTCGTTTTTCCTGATGTTGTCGATATTAAAATGCATACTGATCTCCCCTCTTGTGGGCCTAGTATATCATAAAGAAAAGTGACCGGCAATTAGAGGAAAATATTCAAAGAATAAATATAAGCGATGAAATTTCTTGATAGATTCACTGATATCAATTTAACATGAGTATTATTAAAAAATTACAGCGTTTTGCCGGTTACGGAAAGGTTAAGATCGTTTCGGTCCCGCCCCGTCGATCTGAACGAAAGCCGGGAAATTGCGACACCGATCTCCCCTTTGCTTCTGCCAAGTATTTGGCAAAGCTGTACTTCGATGGCCAATTGGAACCGAGGCTGGACTCATCCGAGCCTGAAGCGGTCCTGAAACTGGCCCTCCGCCCTGATTTTAAATGGAATATTATGGTCAAAAAGGTCGCGGAACTGGCAGCTGATGGAAACCGGAAAGCGACAGCGGTTTTGGACCAGCTTTCCACCGGTTGGGACGATCGCAAATTGGAAGTTTTTGCCAATACCAAGCTTTTACCTCTGGTCCTTGCTCAGCTCCCGCCGAGAGCGATTATTTCCCTTCCGCTTCATCCGAGTATATTGTTCACCTGCAAACTAATGGCTGGCTTGATAAACTTTTTTCTGTGCTCTGACCACTTCCCTTGCACCTCCTCTCATTTTTTAGTATAATCACCCCAACCCAATGGCAGACAAAAATGGTCTTAAAGATCTGAACGAAGAAGCCGCTCCGAGCGAATGCCAGGCCTGTGGCGGACCGCTTAATTTTGAAAAGGTTAACCTCGAAGATTATCAGGGAGGAAAGCTTTACATGATGGAAGGGGTTCCCGCCTATGTTTGCCAGACTTGCGGCGAAAACTGGATACCGGAGCCGATCATGGAAGAATTCGAAAACATGATCGAGGCGGCGAAACAAAGGGCCAAAGAAAAGAAGGCTAAGAAAAAAGGAGGGAAAAAATGACCAGAAAATTGGCAAACTTTCTTGTTTTTTCTCTCTTTTGCGCGGCTGTTGCCTTTGCCCAGTCCAGCCCCATCGATCAGGGAACGATCGCCGACATTGTCCAGAACGAAGGAGACGCGGTCGTTAACATTGATATCATCAAAAATGTCAGGATCCGCACCTCCCCTTTTTTTAATACGAACGATTTTTTTGGGGTGATGCCGGAATTCAGGAGTTTTTCCCGTGAGCGGATAATCCCCCAGCGAGGCGCCGGTTCCGGTTTTATTATCGATAAACGTGGTTACATCATGACCAACGAACATGTTGTTCGAGGCGCTGCCGAGATCATTGTTACCGCGCGAAACGGCAAAAAATATAACGGCAAGATAGCCGGCGCTGACCCCGACCTTGATATCGCGATCGTCAAGATCGATCCGCAGGGGGCAGAGCTGCCGATCCTGCCGCTTGGTGATTCGGCCAGCTTACGGCCGGGAGAATGGGTCATTGCCATTGGCAATCCTTATGGTTTTTCCAACAGCGTCACCGCCGGGATCATCAGCGCGACCGGGCGGGTGCTGGGTGATCTTGGGAAAAAGAACTTGATCCAAATTGACGCAGCCATTAATCCGGGAAATTCCGGCGGTCCGCTTCTTAATTTATCAGGGGAAGTGATCGGGGTCAACGTGGCGATCGTTTCCGGCGCACAGGGTATTGGGTTTGCGATACCGGTCAACGCAGCCAACGAGATCGTGCAAGCCCTGATCGATAATGGCCGGGTTATCCGCGGCTGGCTGGGGGTTTACATGCAGGATGTTGACGGCCGGGTCGCAAATTATTTGGACCTCCCGATGTTAGATGGTGCGGTAATTCTGGACATCATCAATGGTAGTCCTGCCCAAACGATGGGACTCAGGAAATTCGATGTTTTTCGGGAGGTCAACGGCGTTAAAGTTTCAACCGCTAATGATATGCACGAAGCTATAGCCGCGCTGAATCCCGGCGCTGAGATAAAAGTTAAAGTATACCGTGACGGACGGGTCATTTATTTGACCGGCAAGATCGCGGAAAAACCATAATTGGAGGAATAAAATGGATATTTCACTTGGTAAATCAAAAAAGACCCGTCGAGTTTACGGTTTTGACGAAATTTCCCTCGTCCCTTCTATAGTTACCATAAATCCTGAAGATACCGATGTTTCGGTCTCTATCGGCGGGAAGAAGCTTGAGATCCCGATCATTGCTTCGGCCATGGATGGCGTGATCAGCCCCAAAACCGCAGTGCTGATGAGCAAGAACGGCGGTCTCGGGGTCCTCAATCTGCACGGGGTTTGGACCCGGTACGAAGACGCGGAAAAGGTGCTTAAAGAGATCTCCCTGGTCGAAAAAGAAAAATATGTTGAGTTGATGCAGAAGATCTACCTTGAACCGATCAAGAAAGAGCTGATCGTTAAACGGATCAAGGAGATCAAATCGCTCGGCGGGATCGCCGCGGTCTCTTCCATTCCTCAGGATGCCCTGGAATTCGGCCAGATAGCCCGTGACGCGGGGGTTGATATTTTTGTCGTTCAGTCGACAGTCCTTTCGACCAAGCACAAATCAACCGGCTCCAAGATCCTTGATCTCAAGGAATTCTGCAGGATGATGAAAGTTCCGGTTTTGGTCGGCAACTGCGTTACTTATGAGGTCGCTTTGACTTTAATGGGCACAGGTGTCGCTGGAGTCCTGGTTGGTATTGGACCGGGGGCAGCTTGTACTTCCCGCGGTGTACTTGGGGTTGGCGTTCCCATGGCAACATCGATCGCCGACTGCGCCGCCGCCCGCGATTCATATTTTAAAGAAAACAATGTTTATGTCCCGATCATTGCCGACGGCGGAATGGCAGTCGGCGGAGACGTATGCAAAGCGATCGCCTGCGGCGCCGACGCGGTAATGATCGGTTCCCCGATCGCCAAAGCGACCGAAGCTCCCGGAGGCGGTTTTCACTGGGGAATGGCGACCCCTTCACCCACCCTGCCGCGCGGTTCGCGCATCCGGGTCGGGACGATCGCTCCGCTCAAAGAGATCCTTCATGGACCGGCAAAATTCGACGACGGCTCAATGAACTTTGTCGGCGCCCTCCGGACCTCGATGGGAACACTGGGAGCGGCTGATCTGAAAGAAATGCAGCAAGTCGATGTGGTCATTGCCCCTTCGATCCTGACCGAAGGGAAGGTTTATCAAAAAGCCCAGTCGCTGGGAATGTATAAGTAAAAAAGCGGAGCAAAGGGCAAGACAAAGGGCGGAATCGAAGGCGGGACAGAAGACAGAGGAGGTTGGGTAAAATGGAGAATAAAATAAAAGAAATGCGGGAAAAATTAGATTTGATCCTGGGAACAATGGCGACAAAAAGCGATGTATTAAGGATCGATAAATCGGTTAATAATTTAGAAAAATCGGTTAACAATTTAGATAAATCGGTTAATAATTTAGAAAAATCGGTTGATCATTTAGAGAAAGATGTTAAAGATATTAAACATTATGTTGAGCATATCGACAGCGAACTGCAAGAGCATCGGCACGATAGTGAAGTTCACAGCCTCAAAATGATTTGAAAAAAATATTTACTCTGTGATATACTGTGCCATGACGCAGCAAAAACATGATCTGATCGCGGTCCTTGATTTTGGAGCTCAATATTCCCTGCTGATCGCCCGGCGCGTCCGCGAATGCAATGTCTACTGCGAAGTTTTCCCTCACGATATCCCGGTCGCTGAATTGATCAAAAAAGAGGTCAAAGGAATAATTATTTCCGGCGGCCCCGCGTCGGTCTATGAAGAAGACGCACCTAAGGCTGATCCAAAGCTTTGGACAACCGGTATTCCGGTCTTAGGCATTTGTTATGGGATGCAGCTGATGGCTAAAGATCTTGGCGGCGAAGTTAAGGAAGGAAAAAAACGAGAATACGGCAAAGCAGATCTGACGATCGACGACCAGGCAAATATTTTTGCCGGACTCGACACTAATTTACAGTGCTGGATGAGCCATGGCGACACGGTCATGAAGCTCCCTCCCGGCTTTAAACAGATCGCCCACACAGATAACACCAAATATGCGGCCGCCGGGGATCCGTCTAAAAAGATCTTTGGCGTCCAGTTCCATCCCGAAGTCGTCCATACGCCAAAAGGGATCGAGGTTATCAAAAATTTTGTTTACGTTGTTTGCGGCTGTCAGCCTACCTGGACGACCGCGAATTTCATTGAAGAACAAGTGAGATCGATCCGTGAAAAGGTTGGCCGGGAAAAGGTCCTCCTTGCCCTTTCCGGCGGGGTCGACTCAACGACTGTCGCCGCCTTGATGCACAAAGCGATCGGCGATCAGCTGATCTGCATGTTTATTGATCAGGGGTTCATGCGTAAAAATGAAGCCAAAAAGATCGACGAACTCTTTACAAAAAAATTCAAGGTTAACTTCCTCAATATTAACGCTGCAACTCGTTTTTTTGGCAAGCTTAACGGGATCATTGATCCGGAACAGAAAAGGAGACTGATCGGCGAGAATTTCATCCGGACATTTGAAGAAGAAGCAAAAAAACTTGGCCAGATCCCATTTCTTGCCCAAGGAACCCTTTATCCTGACGTTATAGAAAGCGCGGTTCCAGGGTCAACAACCGGGAAAGCAGCCAAAAAGATCAAAACCCACCACAATGTCGGCGGTTTGCCGGAAAAAATGGGCTTTAAACTTATTGAGCCGCTCCGGCTCCTTTTTAAAGACGAGGTCAGGACGCTTGGCCGCGAACTTGGTGTTCCGGATGAGATCATCAGCCGCCAGCCATTCCCCGGACCGGGTCTGGCGATCAGGATCATTGGAGAAGTGACACCCGAAAGAGTAAAGGTCCTTCAAGCGGTCGATGATATTATCGTTTCCGAAGTTAAAAAAGCTGGTCTTTACAAAGAATTATGGCAATCCTTTGGTGTCCTGCTCCCTATCAGGACTGTCGGGGTAATGGGGGACAAACGGACCTATCTCAATACTATAGCGGTCCGGGCGGTCACGTCCAAGGATGCAATGACCGCCGATTGGGCCAGGCTCCCCTACGATTTACTCGAAATTATTTCCAATCGGATAATTAATGAAACTCCGGAAATTAACCGTGTGGTCTACGACATTTCCTCAAAGCCGCCATCGACTATTGAGTGGGAATAGCGCTACTACCGCTTTCCTCTGGCCTTCTTATGTTCTTCAAAGCTTTTACTAAACTTATGGCTTCCGTCTGATCGCGCGACAAAGAACAGGAAGTCGGTTTTAGCAGGATTTATCGCCGCTTTGATCGAATCAAGTCCCGGGTTGCAGATTGGGCCGGGTGGAAGCCCTGCCCGCTTATATGTATTGTAAGGTGAATCGACGTTCAACTGGTTTAAAAAGACCTTTTTAGACGGGTTTTCCAAGGCATATTTGACCGTGGGGTCGGCCGCTAGAGGCATCCCGATCTTTAATCGATTATAAAAGACCGAAGCAATGATCGGTCTCTCCGCCGGGATCTTTGCCTCCTTCTCGACGATCGAGGCAAGGGTCAATATTTCATGAAGGGTCAGCTTGGTCTTGCCTTTTTCTTTATCCCAGAATGGGAGAATAACCGCCTCAAACCGCCTTAGCATTGTCTCGACGACCAGATCTAAGCTTGCTTCCGGGAAAAAATCGTAGGTATCGGGAAAAAGATAGCCCTCAGGCGATTCGCTTGAGATATAGCGGAAGATCTTGTAATGTTTTGCCCGGCGTTCAGCCGTAATCCCTTCATTGACCAGCGTTTGAAAGCCTTGCCACTGCAGGTACCTGGAGGCTTTCAGGATCTCCCCCATTTTATAGATCGAACTTCCTTCCGGAAAGGTTACCCTGATCTGCTTTGGCGGAACTGTTTCGTTCGCCACCAATTTTATAATGATCTCCGGAAGGAACATGGATGGAGAGATCAGGTACTCGCCGGCTTTGACCTTGTCCTGCAGGCCGAATAGCCTAAGTAATATAAGAAAGCTGCTCCGTGGCGGCAAGAGCCTTTTTTGGGCCAGGATCGCCTTGATCTGTTTTGCCGAACTTCCGGCTGGTATCGCAACCAGCGTCCCTTGCCGGTCAAAGGGATTGGCCGGCTGAAGGATAAAGGCAAGACAAACGATCAGAAAAGCGATGGTTGTTAGTATAATATTGTTTTTCATAATCTTTTAACCGCGCACTTAAGTGCGCGGTTAGGTATCTTTCATATGTTTACCGCTAAGTGCTTTCCCGCTTTCCCAATCTATCCAAATAGTTCTGCAGTATCCCGGCCGCGGCACTTTTATCGATCACCTTTTTTCGATCCGCCCGGGAAACCCCCGCGCTGATCAGGAACTTGGTCGCGGCGGCGGTGGTCAGACGCTCGTCCCAAAGGGTGACTTTAAGCTTGAATCTTTCTTTCAGTTGTTCGGCAAATGATCTGGCGTTTTGCGCGGCAGGACCTTCTTCCCCTTTCAAGGTCTTTGGCAGTCCGACCAACAGCTCACTGACATTGCCGTACTTATCAATAAGCTTGGCCAAATCATCAAGTTCGCTTCCGTCCGCCTTTTTTTCCAGGACAGTTGCCGGTTGGGCGGTTAACCCAAGGAGATCGGAAACTGCGATGCCGATCCGTTTTGTCCCAAGATCAATTGCCATGATCCTGTTCATAAGGTTTTAAGGTAATCGCCGACTTTAGCAAGCGCTTCGGCAACTTTTACCGTTTCCTTCCCTCCCCCTTCAGCCTTGGTCTCTTTCCCTCCCCCCCTGCCGCCAACCACGCCGGCAAAGATACCGGCCAGCACTTTGGCCGACAATTGAGGGGTGATCAGGTCTGGTGAAACGGTGATCAGATAGACCAGCTTTTCGTTTGCGGTCGAACAGAGGAGGATGACCGCTGATTTGAGGGTGCTTTGGAGCGAATCGGAGAAAAGCCTTAAACTTTCCATAGAAAGATCGTTAAATTCTTTAAGCAAGACCTTGCGTCCGTTGATCTCGGTCGCGGAGGCGGCAAGTTCTCCGCCTGACCTGGAAGCATTTTTTTCTTCAAGCGAGCGGATCTCCTTTTCTATTTTAACGATCCGTTCCTTGATCCAGTCGACACGCCCCGCCAGGTGGTTCAAGAACTGGTCGACGACTCTGGTTTCTTGATTATCGACCGCCTTTGCCAGGCGTTCCAGTTCTGTCGGTTCAACCTCAAAAATATTGGCCTCCAACCCCTCTTCGCCGCCTAATTCGACCTTGCGGCGCTGCAACCGCCGGTATTTGCCGACCAGCTTTTCAACTTCGCCATAAAGCTCTTTGGCCTGAAAAACAACGCAGATCTTGGCTGCTTGTCCGGCGACCGCTTCGATCCGGCGTAAACCCGATCCCAGCGCCCCTTCGGAAATTATCTTGAAGAAAAGGAGCTCTCCGGTTGATCGGACATGGGTCCCGCCGCAAAGTTCCAGACTATAGGAACCAACCTTCAGGACCCTGACCTCGTCCCCGTATTTTTCGCCAAAAAGGGCCATGGCACCCATGTCTACCGCGGCCTGGTAATGCTTCTTGAGGATGTCGACATTAATTTTTTCCTTGATCTTATCATTGACCAATTGTTCTATCTTCATTTTTTCTTCTTCCGACAATCCCTTGAAATGGGTAAAATCAAAACGAAGTTTGTCCGGGCCAACGTAAGAGCCGGCCTGTTTGACGTGGTCTCCCAAGATCTCGCGGAGAGCCTTGTGGAGCAGATGGGTCGCGGTATGGTTGGCGGCGGTCGCCAGACGTTTTGAAATATCGATCTGAGCTTTAACCTTGTTGTTAACTTTAAGGCCTTTAAGGTCATCGACCTGATGAAGAATAACTTTTTGCGGGGTAAGGATCGTTCCTGAAACCAATATCTCCTGGCCGTCAAAAGCGATCATCCCGGTATCGCCAACCTGGCCGCCGCTCTCGCCGTAAAAAGGGGTTTTTTCCAGAGCAACCAGCTTTTGGTCCGGAAAGACAGCCGCGACCCTGGTTTCGGCTGTAAACTTATCGTAACCAATGAACTGGGTCGGTTTCAACTGGTTTAGATCAAGCCCCCCCAGGTCCGCCTTTTTCTCTCCGTTTATCCCGCTTTGCCTGGCCCTATCTCTTTGCCCTTCCATTTCCTTTTCAAAAGCGGGCAGGT
>JAHJKL010000041.1 GCA_018822365.1 Candidatus Margulisiibacteriota bacterium | reverse complement strand
GGGACGTTCGAAGGCGGGACGAAATACATCTACGATTATGTCCCGACGGTGGTGTTGACCGGGAGCTGGCGGGAGATGGGGCGGCAATACGGTCATTTCCTGGCGCCCAATATCCGTGCTGTTTATGAGCTGGTCGCTCCCTATAAAGACAAATACAACCTCGGTTGCGATAAAAATAACGCGGAGATCATCGAAGATTTCTACCAGTCCTATCCTGATAAATTCAAACAGTTCTTCCAGGGAATGGCCGAAACTTCCGGTCTGACCCTGGACCAGCTGAAAACGGCCAATTCGCTGGAGATCGTCCTGATGTTCAGCAGTAAGATCTATAAAGGGCGCTGTTCGGCCCTTGGCGTGTGGGGGAACTACTCGAAACAGGGTGGGGTGGTCTATGGGCGTAACTACGATTATAACCTCGAGTTCCTACCTCTCAACGACGATATTGTGGTAACCGTCTTTAAACCGGACGACGGCTCCGTGCCGGCGGCCACCTTCACCTGGGCCGGCTGCATTTACGCCTCCAGCGGGATCAACCAGGCCGGGATCTTTGTCGAAGAGAACGATTGTTCCGGCCATGACAGGCAGGCGGCGGGGATGTACGGCAATACAGAACATTTTAACGTTAAGAATTGGGTCAAAGACGATGCCCTGCTCCTTTCGCTCCTCACTGCTGTCAGGACGATGGACCAGGTCGATGTCTGGATGAAAAAGAACCTTCCCGTTTATCCCCATAATATTGGCATCGCAGACAAAAATGAGGCCCGCTGTTACCAGTGGAACATTGCGGCGCGGGTCCCGCATGCCCCTTATGTTAACCAGGCCGACGGTTTAATGGCGCAGACCAACCATTTCTTTATCATCCCTCAAGGGTGGGACCTGGCACCTTATAAGGAGATACCGCTCCCCGGATCAACCGTGCCGGGGGGGAGTCTTGCGCGGCTGAATAACTTGTTGAAATTAGCCAATGAGCGGAAGGGGCAGATTGATGTCGCGGGAATGTGCGGCATCATGGATGTGACTTTTGAGGCGGGAGGGGCTACGGTCGCTAGCTCTTTGTACCAGATCGTCTGCGAGCCGGGGACATTTACTTTCAAGCTCAAGACCCGTGCCAAACGCGACCGCTGGGTAGCTATCCCGGTCGGGAAATTGATAAGGTAGTCTGGCTTTTAGTTGAATTCTAAGTGGGTTCAACGACCGAATAATTTTCAATGAGGTTTTTCAGCTCGTCTGGCAGGAATGGCCGTCCGGCGCCCGAAAGGGCGGTCCCGGTGATTTTTCCTTTAATGATTGGTTTGTCGTCAACCGCCCGATAGATATCCTGGTAAAACACGAACCGGATCTTCCCTTCCTGTGCCATTTTCAAGGTGACGTAGAATTTGTCGCCGCTCTTCAGGGGGGACTTGTAGTCGATCTCGGAGCGGACCACCACCAGGTCGATCCCTTTCTGATGCATCAGGGCGAAATCGATCCCGACGCTTTTCAGGAATTCGTGGCGGGTATGCTCAAGATAATTTAGATATGTAGCGTTATTGACGATCCCCTGCAGGTCGCATTCGTAATCCCGGACGGTTAGATCAAGCTGATATTCATTCATATATTGTCTCCTATGGCTCCGGAGTGGGGGCGTTTGTCGTCCCGGTGATCCACTGGCGCGGGTCTTGCCAGCTTGCTCCGGATGTTATGGCAAAATGGACGCGGACGTCGCCGACTGCTTCCAGCGAAGCGAGCTTGGGCAATTCATAAGAGTAAAAGATCCTGTGAGCCCGTGCCCCCTGCACAAAGCACCAAGATTCGATCGTTACCCCAGTTGCCTGCCGGACTAATTTTACCATGTCGACATAGCGCTGCGAATAAGCCCCCCAAATAAGATCGGCCTCAATGGTTGTTACCGGATGAGGATCTGTATAATGTACCCCTTCGATTGAGACGGTTCCATCGCTCAAGGGATAAGCCCGTTCATACCAGTACTCCTGGTTCATCGTTTGGTACGAAGTATATTGTCTAGCGGTTGAAGTGGTTGTCCCTTCGTCCCAGATCGCCCGGTAGATTTCCGTGGAGGCGTAGCTGTTGATCTGGTCGAGAAGAACGATCAGGTTATCCCGGTTTGGCGAGCGTGACCAAAAACCAAAGCTTACTCTGGTCCCGGTTTGGTTTACAAGCGGTTCAAGCGCGATCGCCTCATAAAAAAGTTTGACGGTAAAATTCTGGCTGGAGAGTTCGGCAAGCTTGACTGTTGGATCGGTAAAGATCGGACCGGTGGAAGGAGAGGCGTTGAATTGCCCGCAGCCAAAGAAGGGGAAGGATAACAGAAGAACTAAATAGATCAGAAATCTTTTCATTGTTTTTAGTTAGTGTTTTGCAAATCAAGCCGATAACCAACGCCTGGTTCGGTCAAAATTATATTTGAGAGTTTATATTTATCGAGCTTTTTTCTTAATTGGCTGAAATAGATCCTAAGGTAATGGGTTTGGGTGGTTGATTCAGGCCCCCAAATTTCCTTTAAGAGCTGTTTTTGGGTCACAATTTTACCGGTATTTTGGACCAACGCTTTTAGCAGGTCAAACTCCGTATTGGTAAGCTTGACCGGCTCGCTGTCGATCTCCAGGCCGCGCAGACTAAAATCTATCTTTATCCGGCCATGCCGAAAAATAGGTTCCTCTTTTAAATTTAAGCTGTGCCGCAGGGCGACCCTGATCCGGGCGGCTAATTCATCGGGGCTGAACGGTTTGGTTAAATAGTCATCGGCGCCGGCGTCAAGCAGAGCGATCTTGTCGGAATCGGCGTTCTTGACGGTGAGGATGATGACCGGGACGGAAGCTCTTTTCTTTATTTGAGCCAGGACCTCGTCCCCGGTGATGTCCGGAAGATGCAGATCGAGAATAACGATGTCGGGCCGGAAACTGTTAAACAAGAGCAAGCCCTCTTTTCCGGTTTTTGCCGGGCAAACGGCAAATCCTTGGGTCGATAAGTATACATCAAGCAGTTTTCTGATCGATCGTTCATCGTCGATTATCAGGACCCTGGCCCCTTTGTTCATGATGACCTCTCCTTTATTTCAGGTTGTTTATCGATCGGCCAATAAAGCGCGACTTCCAGGCCCCCTTCTTTTTTGTTCCGAGCTTTGATCTTGCCGCCGCTGATCTCAAGCGCGCTTCTGGCGATCGCGAGGCCAAGCCCGGTCCCGCCCGGCGGAGAATTCGCGGACCGGTAAAACTTGTCGAAGATATTGGGAAGATCATTATCCGGGACCCCCGGCCCGTCGTCGGATACGGAGATTGCCAGCCAGTTTTCTCGCTTGGCCGCGCGGACGCTGATCGTTGATCCTTTGGGGGAATAATTGGCCGCGTTAAGCAAGACGTTCGACAGCGCTTGTTCGAAAAGCACATAATCGACCAGCAACAGCGGCAGATAATCTTCGGTTTCCACCTCCAGCCGGTGATCGGCCAGTTTTTCCCCGAGATGCCGCAGACAGGCCTGGATTATTTCCGAACTTTCCTGCCATTCTTTTTTTAAGGCGATGGAACCGGAGGCCAGCCTGGACATGTCAAGCAAGTTGGTCACTATCCGATCAAGTCGTTCGGCCGAATCGGCCAACTCGGCCGATAATTCCCTTTTTTTGTTTTCCTCTTTTACCGTATTAAGCGTTGCGGCTATCCCAATGATCGAAGTGATCGGGGTTTTTAGTTCGTGCGACAGGCTGTCAAAAATCGTCAGATAAAGCCCTTCTCTGGTCTCTTTTAAGGCGAGTTGTTTTTGATGTTTTTTGATTTTATCGGCCAAATAACCGGTCACGATCGCGGCAAAGAAATAGACAATGTTCATCATCAGGTCCTCGGGCTTGGCGATCGCGAAGGTCCCGTGCGGCGGGATAAAAAAGAAATTCCAGATCAAGGCGCTAAGCCCCGCGTATAATATGAGGGCGGGAAATGAAACAAATAAACCAAGGAACAGGACCGATGATAATAAGACGAGGCCGGTGGATTGATAACCGATAAAAGGGCTAAGCAAGTGATTGGCCGCGGCAATGCCAACAACTGTCACTACCGTAATGATGAGATCATTTATGGGAAAATGCCATTGCCCTTGGGTCATTTATCCCTTGATTATAGACCTAAAAACCTGTCTGGGGAAGGGATTGGGTCAGCCCACAAACAGTTCTTCTTTGGGAAGTTTCAAAGCATTGTGTTTTTCGCTGGTGAAGATTGCCGAGCCAATTGTTAAGGGGCCGACCCGGCCGATAAACATGGTTATTATTAAGATGATTTTGCCGGCAGTAGACAGACTGCCGGTTATTCCGGTCGAGAGACCGGTATTTCCCAGCGCGGAAATGATCTCGAACAAAGTTTGCAGAAAGGAGGCGTTTTCCGTGTTGGCCATGATGAGGCTGTCGATCGCGGCAACCGTTGAAAAAAGACAAAAAATCGTCAGCGCTTTGATAATTATTTCGATCGGGATCTTCCTTTCAAAAACGGCGGTCCGATCTTTTTTTCGCAGTGAGGCGCGGACCGCGGCAAAGAGGGTGGCCAGGGTCGTGGTTTTCATCCCGCCGCCGGTGCTCCCCGGCGAAGCGCCGATGAACATAAGGAGCATCAGCGCGACCAGGCTGGTTGCCGACATTTTTCCGATATCGATAGTATTAAAGCCATCGGTCGTTGACGCCGAAATGGATTGGAATGAGGCAATGATAACTTTTTCCTGAAGCGTGGCGGCGCTTGGCCACTGTTCGGCGACCAAAATGATCAACGTCCCCGCCAGCATAACAACGGCCGTGGTAATAAGCGCCATTTTACTATGTAGGGTTAATCTGGTCGGCTTCAGTTTCTTTATCTTGCTGATTAACGCGTTATAAGCGTCCGACAGAACGAAAAAGCCGATCCCGCCGATAATTGAAATAATATTGATCGTAAGATTAATGGTCCAGCTGGTTTTATAATTGACCAGGCTGGTTGGGAAAAGACTAAAGCCCGCGGTGCAAAAGGCGGAGATCGAATGGAAGATTCCAAGATAGATGGCGCGCGGCAGGGTGTATTCTCCGGACCAATAGGAAGCAAGAATGACCGCCCCAATGATCTCAAAAAACAGGGTGAAGCTTATGACTTTTAGGAAAAAACCGCCGAGCATGTGCATATTGTGGCTGTCCGTGGCCATTGATTCTCTGGCGACCGTCGAGGTAGTTTTTGAGAATTTTTTACCGAGAAGATAGGCGATAAAAACGAAAAAGGCCATGTAGCCGATACCGCCGACCTGGAAGATCAGCATGAGAACGATTTGACCGAAGAGTGAATAGTAACTGCCGATATCGATAACAGTCAATCCGGAAGTGCTTATCCCGGAAGTCGCGAGAAAGAGGGCGTCGACGAATGGTTGTGCCGTTCCGGCCGCTGATGAAATTGGCAAAGAGAGGAGAAGGGCGCCGATGATCGTTACGATAAAATAACCGAAGACTAAGATCTGCATCGCGTTTAGACCAAATTTTGGCCGCATAAAAAAATACTATCACTAAAACGCGTTAAAATGAGGTAAAAATAACGCTAAGCAACGTAAAAAAAGCGTAAAATTAGCCGAGAAACCCCGCCTTCCAGAGGCACTCTTCCCATTCCCCAACAGGGGTCGAGTCCCAAACTATCCCGCCGCCGACCCCCATCTCGCCATGTGTTCCTTCTAATAGGATTGTTCTGATCGGAACATTGAACATCAGGTCCCGTTCAGGGGTGATGTAGCCGATCGCCCCGGTGTAAATGTGCCGGGGTTCGGGTTCCAGTTCGCGGATGATCTCCATTGAGCGGATCTTGGGGGCGCCGGTCACCGAACCGGAAGGGTGGAGAGCTTTGAGTAAATCATAAAGCGGCAAATCTTTTTGAATGTTAGCGGTAACGGTTGAGGTCATCTGATAGAGAGTGTTGTAGCGGGCGACCTCAAAGAGCTTGGGGACCTTAACGTTACTCCCAATCCGCCCCAGATCGTTCCGGAGAAGATCGGTGATCATCAAATTCTCGGCCCGGTTTTTGCTGTCAAAATGAAGCTTTCGCCCGGCCCACAGATCTTCCCAGAGATTTCTCCCTCTTGGCCAGGTCCCCTTCATCGGTTTGGTGGTGAGAAAAGTTCCTTTCTTTTTCATGAACAGTTCAGGGGAGAGGGATAACATGAAGTAATCATCACCCTCAATATACGCGGGATAGGGGACCGGTTGGGTTGTATAAAGTTGCCGGTAAAAGTCATAAGGGTTTCCGGCAAAGTCGAAGATGAATTTCAAACAGTAGGTGATCTCATAGGTGTCGCCCGCTTCCAGGTACTCCCGTATTTTTCTTATATTGGCAAAGTATTTC
>JAHJKL010000040.1 GCA_018822365.1 Candidatus Margulisiibacteriota bacterium | reverse complement strand
CTTGATCATCTCTTGTAATTGTTTGATGGTCAGCCATTGTTTGTTCTTGTCGCTGCTGTAACTGAAACCCTCCGCGACCGCTTTCCCCTTAGCGTGATTGTCGCGGCTCCACCATTGGAAAGCAGGTTGAATGACATAACAATCATTTAATTCCAGGGTCTGGCGGGCATCGTCTTCCGAGATCATCACTTCATGCAACTTTTCTCCCGGACGAATGCCAACAATCTTAGTTTTACAATCCGGAGCGATCGCCTTGGCCAGGTCCATAATGTTCATGCTCGGGATCTTGGGAACAAAAAGCTCGCCACCGTGCATCCGTTCAAAGCTTTTAATCACGAATTGGACTCCTTGTTCCAGGGTAATCCAAAAACGGGTCATCCTTTGGTCAGTGATGGGCAAGACACCCTCTCTCGCTTTCTCTTTGAAAAATGGAACAACACTTCCACGGCTCCCAACCACATTACCATAACGAACAACGGCAAAACGAGTATCTCGCGATCCGGCATAAGAATTCCCTGATATAAAGAGTTTATCGGAACAAAGCTTGGTAGCGCCATAAAGATTGATCGGATTGCACGCTTTATCGGTGCTTAAGGCGACGATCCTTTTAACCCCTTTATCGATCGCCGCTTCAATAATGTTCATCGCGCCGTTTATATTGGTTTTGATCGCTTCCGAAGGGTTGTATTCCATCGCCGGGACCTGCTTGAGAGCGGCAGCGTGGACAACATAATCGACACCATCAAAAGCGCGCATTAACCGGTCTTTATCGCGAACATCGCCGATAAAGAAGCGGACAGCCCCCTGGCCTTTCAGGTGTTGCTGCATTTCAAACTGCTTCAATTCATCCCGGCTATAAACTATCAAGCGTTCCGGCTTGGCTTCTTTAAGGACCATATCGATGAATTTCTTGCCGAATGAACCGGTCCCGCCGGTGATCAGAACGCTTTGCCCGTCAAATATATGTTTCCGTTTATTTGCCATAATGATCTCCTTTTTTACTCTAACTCGTGAAGAACTTTGTTATAAACTTTTTTTATTTTAGCTGGTAATTTTGGATTGAGCAACTGGAGCAGATGTTTCCCTAAAATGCGGTATTGACCGCCGATCTTTGCGGCCCGCAAGACCCCTTTTCGGATCAGGCGGCGAAAGGTCGAATCGGAGATTTTCAGGAGCGAGATCGCTTCCTGGGGGGTATAAACTTCGTTCTCTTTGATCCCCATAACACCATTATAAAACAACGTTCAGGAGTTGTCAACTCCTAGTCAGAACTAGTCATCATTAGTCTTTTCACCATCTGGGCAATGGCCGGTGAGGCGGTCAAACCGGGCGATTCTATCCCGATCAAATTGATAAAACCAGGGCAGCCATTAGCTGATTCTTCCTTGATCACAAAGTCGCGGAATCCGTCATCCGGCCCCTGAAGTTTCGGCCGGATCCCGGAAGTATCGGGACTAAGCATCGCTTCCTTCAACCAGGGCAAATAGGTCTTGGCCGCTTGGTAAAATTCCAACCGTTTGGCCGGATCAACGTCATAGTTCAAATTCTCCCCGTAATGGGCATCGGGACCCAGCCGGATCTGGCCGGTCAGGTCGAGGGTGGCATGGACCCCTAGCCCATACCCTTTTTTATGCGGGACCGGGTAAACCAGGTGGTTTAGTTTCCCCTTGGCCCCGGGAATGGAAAAGTAATCTCCTTTGCAGGGATAAAGCGTATATTTCAGCTTCTTAACATCAAAACCGGCCAGCCTGGCGACCTGTTCGGAGCCCAGTCCGGCCGCGTTGATCACTCGTTCGGCCAGGACCTTTTCGCCATTAGCCGCTTCAATAAGATAGCCTCCCGGTTGCTTGCTTATTGCGGAAACTTCATGATTAAAAGCAAAAAGCGCCCCTTTTGCCAGAGCTTGCTGGTAGTAATATTTCATTAAACCGTGGGAATCGATGATTCCGGTCGTGGCCGACATTATCCCGGTCAGGGCAAAAATATTCGGCTCCAGCTTCTTCACTTCGGCCTCCGGTAGCAGGCTAATACCCGGCACGCCTATCATCAGGCAATTCTGATAGATCTTCTCGATCTCATTTTTTTCTTCTTCATT